>NZ_QPFW01000205.1:0-29689 GCF_008122455.1 Enterobacter sp. C6 | reverse complement strand
CAAATTTTGGAGCGGGAAACGAGACTCGAACTCGCGACCCCGACCTTGGCAAGGTCGTGCTCTACCAACTGAGCTATTCCCGCAAATCTGCACTGCTTTTGTTGCTGTCGTAACGTGTAATTCTCTGTCGTTACGGGAGGCGCATTATACGAGAAATCCTTTTAGCTGCAACCCCCCTTAAAGCGATTTTTTCGAAATTAAGTTCAAATGCTTATTTAATCGGCAAGCTGAACAATTTAACGACAAAAACCCGGCCACGCAAGGCGCCGGATCGCAAAATCACAGCTTAATAAAGTTTTCGCGGTAGTAGGAAAGCTCCGCCACGGACTCTCGGATATCGTCCATCGCCTGGTGCGTCCCCTGCTTTTTAAAGCCGTCGAGGATTTCAGGCTTCCAGCGACGCGCCAGCTCTTTCAACGTGCTGACGTCCAGATAGCGGTAGTGGAAGTAAGACTCCAGCTCCGGCATGTACTTAAACAGGAAACGACGATCCTGGCCGATGCTATTCCCACAGATTGGCGATTTGCCTGCCGGAACCCACTGTTTCAGGAACTCAAGCGTAGCCAGCTCCGCCTCTCGGTCACCCATGGTGCTCGCCTTCACCCGCTCCACCAGACCGCTACCAGTGTGGGTACGCACGTTCCACTCATCCATCAACGCCAGCTGGTCATCGGACTGATGCACCGCTATCGTTGGCCCTTCCGCCAGGATATTCAGGTTGGCGTCCGTCACCAGGGTTGCAATTTCAATAATGCGATCGCGCTCGGGATCCAGCCCGGTCATTTCGAGATCGATCCAAATCAGGTTGTTTTCATCCGCGCTCATGTTATTTTCCACCCTTCTCGCATAACCGGCAGTAGCAGGTTAACTAGTATTAATTAGAGTGTATCATAGAGGTTTTGCCCCCTACGGGCGACCAGGAGCCAGTGCGATTGAGTAAAAATAAACTCTCCAAAGGGCAGCAGCGCCGCGTGAATGCCAATCACCAGCGCCGTCTTAAAACCACTGCGGAGAAGGTCGATTACGACGACAACCTGTTTGGCGACCCAACGGAAGGCGTAGTCATCAGCCGTTTCGGTATGCACGCTGACGTGGAATCCGCCGATGGTGCGATTCACCGCTGCAACATCCGCCGGACCATTCGTTCTCTGGTGACCGGCGACCGCGTCGTCTGGCGGCCGGGTAAAGAGGCGGCGGAAGGCGTGACGGTAAAAGGCATCGTTGAAGCGGTCCATGAGCGCACATCCGTATTAACCCGTCCCGATTTCTACGACGGGGTCAAACCGATTGCCGCCAACATTAACCAGATTGTTATCGTATCGGCGATTTTGCCCGAACTGTCGCTCAATATTATCGACCGATATCTCGTCGCCTGCGAAACGCTGCAGGTTGAACCGATTATCGTGCTGAACAAAATCGATCTGCTGGACGACGACGGCATGGCCTTCGTCAATGAGCAGATGGATATCTATCGCAAAATTGGCTACCGCGTCCTGATGGTCTCCAGCTACACCAAAGATGGCCTGAAACCGCTGGAAGAGGCGCTTACCGATCGCATCAGCATCTTTGCGGGCCAGTCCGGCGTGGGCAAATCGAGCCTGCTGAACAACCTGCTTGGCCTCCAGCAGGAAATCCTCACCAACGATGTCTCTGATGTCTCGGGCCTGGGCCAGCACACCACCACCGCGTCACGCCTGTATCACTTCCCGCACGGGGGCGATGTCATCGACTCCCCGGGCGTGCGAGAGTTCGGTTTATGGCACCTGGAGCCGGAACAAATCTTTAACGGATTTGTCGAATTCCATGATTATTTAGGCGCTTGCAAGTACCGCGACTGTAAACACGATAACGACCCAGGCTGCGCTATCCGTGAAGCGGTTGAGAAAGGCGAAATTGCGGAGACCCGCTTCGAGAATTACCACCGTATTCTTGAGAGCATGGATCAGGTAAAAACGCGTAAAAACTTTTCTGATTCTGATAACTGACAACTAAGCTAAGCATCGCTAAAATCGTCCCCTTTTTTCAGGTTCCGGCGGCTTAACGCCGGATCAGGAACGACAAAACAATGGCCTGGAGGCTACCTTGTTAAACGCATTTAAACTTTCGCTTCAATACATTCTGCCAAAACTGTGGCTCACTCGCCTGGCGGGCTGGGGCGCAAGCAAACGCGCGGGCTGGCTGACCAAACTGGTCATCGACCTTTTCGTAAAATATTACAAGGTCGATATGAAAGAGGCGCAGAAGCCGGACACCGCCAGCTACCGCACCTTCAACGAATTCTTCGTGCGCCCGCTGCGTGACGACGTGCGCCCGCTGAACACCGACCCTAACGTCCTGGTGATGCCGGCAGACGGCGTCATTAGCCAGTTGGGTAACATCGAAGACGACAAAATTCTGCAGGCGAAGGGCCATAACTACAGCCTGGAAGCGCTGCTGGCGGGTAACTACCTGATGGCGGATCTGTTCCGCAACGGTACCTTTGCCACCACCTATCTGTCACCGCGCGACTACCACCGCGTGCACATGCCGTGTAACGGCATCCTGCGCGAGATGATTTACGTCCCGGGCGATCTGTTCTCCGTGAACCACCTGACCGCGCAGAACGTGCCGAACCTGTTTGCCCGTAACGAGCGCGTCATCTGCCTGTTTGATACTGAATTTGGCCCTATGGCACAGATTCTGGTGGGTGCAACCATCGTAGGTAGCATTGAAACCGTCTGGGCAGGCACCATCACCCCACCGCGCGAAGGCGTGATCAAACGCTGGACCTGGCCTGCCGGTGAAGCGGAAGGCTCTGTGGCCCTGCTGAAAGGTCAGGAAATGGGTCGCTTCAAGCTGGGCTCCACCGTGATCAACCTGTTTGCGCCAGGCAAAGTGAAGCTGGCTGAACAACTCGAAAGCCTGTCGGTCACCAAACTGGGCCAGCCGCTGGCGGTCTCGACAGAAACCTTCGTGACGCCAGAGGCAGAACCTGCTCCGCTGTCACAGGAAGAGATCCAGGCCGAGCACGACGCCAGCCCGCTGGTTGACGACAAAAAAGACGAAGGCTAACAACAGAAGGATCGCTGACGTGCGCCCGATTATCGTTCTACTGATGGCCTGGTGCCTCAGCATGGGGGCGTACGCAGCGACAGCCCCCGACGCCAAACAGATAACCCAGGAACTGGAGCAGGCAAAAGCGGCCAAACCCGCTCAGCCAGAGACCGTCGAGTCGCTCCAGGCTGCCCTGAACGCGCTTGAGGAGCGGAAAGGCTCGCTTGAGCGCGCTCAGCAGTATCAGCAGGTTATCGACAACTTCCCCAAACTCTCCCAGACGCTGCGCGCGCAGCTCAATAATCTGCGTGACGAACCGCGCGATGTGCCGGCAGGCATGACCTCCGACGCGCTGAACCAGGAGATCCTGCAGGTCAGCAGCCAGCTTCTGGAAAAGAGCCGCCTTGCTCAGCAGGAGCAGGAGCGAGCGCGTGAAATTGCCGACTCCCTCAGCCAGCTTCCGCAGCAGCAAACCGACGCCCGTCGCCAGCTTAATGAAGTTGAGCGCCGCGTGGGTACGCAAAACGGCAACACGCCACAGGCGCAGGCCCAAAATCTGGGCCTGCAGGCAGAATCGGCTCGCCTGAAGGCCCTTGTCGATGAGCTGGAGCTGGCGCAGCTTTCCGCCAATAACCGCCAGGAGCTGTCGCGAATGCGCTCTGAACTCGCTCAGAAGCAGAGCGAGCAGCTGGACGCTTACCTTCAGGCTCTGCGCAATCAGCTCAACAGTCAGCGCCAGCGTGAAGCGGAGCGTGCGCTGGAAAGTACCGAGCTGCTGGCGGAAAACAGCGATAACCTGCCTTCCGGCATCGTCCAGCAGTTTAAGGTCAACCGTGAGCTTTCTGCCGCGCTGAATCAGCAGGCGCAGCGTATGGATCTGGTTGCCTCGCAGCAGCGTCAGGCGACCAATCAAACCTTGCAGGTTCGTCAGGCGTTAAACACCCTGCGCGAGCAGTCCCAGTGGCTCGGGTCATCAAACCTGCTGGGCGAAGCGCTGCGCGCCCAGGTCGCGCGCCTGCCGGAAATGCCTAAGCCGCAGCAGCTGGATACCGAGATGGCCCAGCTACGCGTTCAGCGCCTGCACTTTGAAGATCTCCTCAATAAGCAGCCGCAAATCCGCCAGATCCGTCAGGCTGATGGACAGCCGCTGACCAGCGAGCAAAACCGTATTTTGGAAGCCCAGCTGCGTACCCAGCGTGAACTGCTGAACTCTCTGCTGCAGGGCGGGGATACGCTGATTCTGGAGCTGACCAAGCTGAAGGTTTCTAACAGCCAGCTGGAAGATGCGCTGAAAGAGGTGAACGAGGCGACGCACCGTTATCTCTTCTGGACGTCCGACGTGCGTCCGATGACCTTCTCGTGGCCGATTGAGATTGTCCAGGACCTGCGCCGCCTGATTTCGCTGGATACCTTCAGCCAGTTGGGACAGGCCAGCGTGATGATGTTCACCAGCAAAGAGACCATTTTCCCGCTGCTGGGGGCGTTGATTCTGGTGGGCTTCAGCATTTACTCGCGCAGACATTTCACCCGTTTCCTGGAGCGTTCCAGCTCCAGGGTCGGGAAAGTTACCCAGGATCACTTCTGGCTGACGTTGCGCACCGTATTCTGGTCGATTCTTGTCGCCTCTCCGCTGCCGGTGTTGTGGATGACCCTGGGCTATGGCCTGCGGGAAGCCTGGCCCTATCCGCTCGCAGTAGCGATTGGTGATGGCGTCACCGCCACGGTGCCGCTGCTGTGGGTGGTGATGATATGCGCCACCTTCGCGCGCCCCAATGGCCTGTTCATCACCCACTTTGGCTGGCCGCGTAATCGCGTTGCGCGCGCCATGCGTTACTACCTGATGAGCATCGGGCTGATTGTGCCGCTGATTATGGCGCTGATCATGTTCGATAATCTCAACGACCGGGAATTCTCAGGCTCGCTGGGCCGCCTCTGCTTTATGCTGATATGCGGGGCGCTAGCCATCGTCACGCTCAGCCTGAAACGCGCGGGTATTCCGCTCTATCTGGATAAATCCGGCAGCGGCGACAACATGTTCAACCGGCTTCTCTGGAACCTGCTGCTTAGCGCGCCGCTGTTTGCAATGCTGGCAGCCGCGGTGGGCTATCTGGCAACCGCGCAGGCGCTTCTGGCGAGGCTGGAAACCTCGGTGGCCATCTGGTTCCTGCTTCTGGTGGTGTACCACGTGATCCGCCGCTGGATGCTGATCCAGCGCCGCCGTCTGGCGTTTGACCGTGCCAAGCACCGCCGGGCGGAGATCCTCGCCCAGCGCGCGCGAGGTGAGGAAGAACCAAACCACGTCAACAGTACGGAAGGCACAACGGAAGCGGACGAGGTCGAACTGGATCTGGATGCCATTAGCACCCAGTCCCTGCGCCTGGTTCGTTCCATCCTGATGCTGATTGCCCTCCTCTCGGTCATCTTCCTGTGGTCGGAGATCCACTCCGCGTTTGGCTTCCTGGAGAACATCTCTCTCTGGGACGTGACCTCCACGGTGCAGGGTGTTGAAAGCCTGGAGCCGATTACCCTGGGGGCGGTGCTGATTGCCATTCTGGTGCTGATCATCACCACCCAGCTGGTGCGCAACTTCCCGGCGCTGCTGGAGCTGGCGCTGCTGCAGCATCTGGATTTAACGCCGGGTACGGGCTATGCGATCACGACCATTACCAAGTATCTGATCATGCTGTTTGGTGGACTGGTTGGCTTCTCGATGATCGGTATTGAGTGGTCGAAGCTCCAGTGGCTGGTGGCAGCGCTCGGTGTAGGGTTAGGTTTTGGTTTACAGGAGATCTTCGCCAACTTCATCTCCGGTCTGATCATTCTGTTCGAAAAACCGATCCGTATTGGCGATACCGTCACGATCCGCGATCTGACCGGCAGCATCACGAAGATCAATACCCGTGCAACGACGATCAGCGACTGGGATCGGAAAGAGATCATCGTGCCAAACAAGGCGTTTATCACCGAGCAGTTCATCAACTGGTCGCTGTCAGACTCCGTTACCCGTGTGGTGCTGACGGTACCGGCGCCGTCGGACGCTAACAGCGAAGAGGTCACCCAGATCCTCTACACCGCCGCTGAGCGCTGCTCGCTGGTGATCGACAACCCGGCGCCGGAAGTCTTCCTTGTGGATTTACAGCAGGGGATCCAGATTTTCGAGCTGCGTATCTACGCCGCCGAAATGGGACACCGTATGCCGCTGCGCCATGAGATCCACCAGCTGATTCTGGCGGGCTTCCGCGAGCACGGTATTGATATGCCGTTCCCACCTTTCCAGATGCGTCTGGAAAGCCTGGACGGACGTAAAACAGGAAGAACGCTGACGTCAGCGGCGCGTACGCGCCCGGCGGGCAGTCTGTAACGCGTCTCCCCTCCCTTTCGGGAGGGGACTATTCCCGCTACGCCACTTCTGCGACGTATGCCATCGCGCGTCGACGGTAATTCTCATAAATCCCCATCGCCAGCAGCGAGAAGAAGATAGGGCCGCCCACCATCCACAGCGCGCTGTTCCAGTCGTTCGCCTCAATTACCGGCTGGATAATGGTGAAGATGTTCGCAAACGCCACCACCAGCACCACCACCGTGGTGGCCAGCAGCGTAGCCGCGCGGGTTTTAAAAATCACAAACGGACGTTCAAGATCCTGCTTCGCCTTAAAGAACGGGAACGCCAGGGTCAGGAACAGGTACGGTAGCGTCATCGACACGTTCGCCATCAGGGTCAGCTTGTTGTAAAACGCAGACGCCGTATCGCCGCCAAATGACACCAGCAGAATGAACACGCACACCAGCACACACTGCATCCACATGGCGTTGGCAGGCATGCCTGCGGTGTTCAGCTGGGTCATACGCGTAGGCCACAGCGCTTTTGGCGTACCCTGAATAATCGCTTTCAGCGGAGAATAGATCAGCGTGAAGAATGCGCCGGTATAGGCCAGGAACATCGACAGGCCGGTAATACGCGCGAACCAGACCCCCATTACCGATGCCTCCTCGGGACTCAGGTTCATCGCCTGCCCCAGCGTCATCCCCAGGCTTTTCATCAGCACATAGGTGATGTTGCCAAGGTTAGTGGTGTTGTTGCTCAGCACCTGCTGCCAGTTGGTGCTGACGCCCCAGAGAAAAATCGCCAGCGAATAGCCGATGGAAATCACGATGGCGGCAAAAATAATGCCTTTCGCAAAGTTCTTTTCCGGGTTTTCCGTCTTATCAACCAGGCCGCCTACGGCTTCAATACCGCCGTAAGCGAAGATGGCAAACACCACGAAGGAGAGCATGGCGAGCCCGGACTGGTAGCCCGGATTCGGCGAGAAGGCAAAGTTAACCTCCTGCGCGAAGTGACCACCGTTCAGGCACAGGATAGCGATGCTCACCAGCAGCAGCACCAGGTTCAATCCCATCACCGAAATCCCGCCCACGGCGGTAATCCGGGCAATTTTATTGATGCCTTTAGACGCCACCAGCGTCACGACAACCATCCAGCATACCGCCAGAATCCCGACGACCTGCGTGGAGCTCAGCCCGGCCAAAGACCAGACCTGCGTTTTATCGGCACCGAAAAGAAACGTCGAGAACGGCACCCAGACTTTGGCCGCCGTACTCACCATCCAGACGACGTAGGATGAAAACCACATAAACGTGCCGATAAACGCATAGCGAGGCCCGACGCTGTTGTTCATCCATGAGTAGATCCCGCCCTCTTCTTTCCGGTAAGCCGAGCCCATCTCCGCCATCATCAGCGCAAACGGGATAAAGAAGAACAGAGCAGAAACGATATAAAACGGCGTCGCGCTGTAGCCCATCAGATAGAACGCTGACGGGCTGTTGGCAAAGCCAAAGACTGAGGTAAATATCATCAGGATGAGCCCGGTGAGGGTCATCTTTTTGAGTGACTGGGACATAGAACCATCCAAAGAGGAATTAAACTGCGCGGATGGTAGCAGAAGACCAGACAAATATTGTGGCTATACGGGGCAAATTAAGAAAAAGACCCGTGTATAGGGAATGTGGCAGTTTTTAATGTTGTCGTGCTGAACTGGAAAAGTTAATTGACAGGAATGGTAGGCCGGGTAAGCGCAGCGCCACCCGGCATTTTATTAGGCGCGATCGACCGTAAAGGCAATCACATCGCCAAGCTGCTCTGCGCCCAGGGCCAGCATGACCAGACGGTCAACACCCAGCGCCACGCCGGAGCAATCCGGCAGACCTGCTTTCAATGCTTCAAGCAGATTAACATCAATAGGCTGCTGCGGCAGACCGCGCGCGGCGCGCTTGCGGTTATCCTGCTCGAAGCGCTGCTGCTGCTCGCGAGCGTCGGTCAGTTCGTGGAAGCCGTTCGCCAGCTCGATGCCTTTGTAATAGACCTCAAAACGCTCTGCGACACGATGATCTTCGGTACTGATCTGCGCCAGTGAGGCCTGGCTTGCCGGGAAGTGATAAACAAACGTCGGACGATCTTTGCCAATCTGCGGTTCCACGCCGAAGGTGAACAGCAGCTGCAGCAGTGTGTCGCGATCCTCTTCGGTATCCGCCACGTTGCTCAGATCCAGTTTTGCCGCCACTTCGCGCAGCTGGGTTTTGTCCGCCGACAGCGGATCGATTTCCAGATGGCGCTGGAAAGCCTGCTGATAGGAAAGGGTTTCGGCTTCCGAGCAGTCCAGGACCTGCTGCAGCAGATCGTCCACCTCATTCATCAGGCGGTACATATCATAATGCGGGCGGTACCACTCCAGCATGGTGAATTCCGGGTTGTGATGACGACCCATCTCTTCATTACGGAAGCTGCGGCACAGCTGATACACCGGACCACATCCCGCTGCCAGCAGGCGTTTCATGTGGTATTCCGGGCTGGTCATCAGATACAAATTCATGCCCTGAGAGTGGCCGGGGCCAACAAAACGGGTTTCAAACGGGACCAGATGAATATCCGTTACCGTTGCCTGACTCATGCACGGGGTTTCCACCTCCAGGACGCCGCGGTCGGCAAAGAAACGGCGGATCTCCGCCATAATTGCAGCGCGTTTTAACAGATTAGGGATGGATGCGCTCGGCTGCCAGGTGGCCGTTTCGCTCATGAGTTGTTCTCCGATTTCAGACAAGGGCACGAAGTCTACTCGTTAGCTGGGGCAGAGACAAATTTTGCGCAGTAAAAAAGCGCATTTCATTTAGGTGAGTAATTACGTGACGTAATTCATCAATCTTCATGATAAATCGCCTGACAGAACAGCAAAAAAATCGAACACGTCAAATTTCCCTGACATCTACACGGTTATACTGTTTTACCCATAAAGGAGCAGTGGAAACGCTTTCGCAATCGTCCTTTTGGACGGGTGAACTACCTTTAGTTTGTCGCGTTGCGAAATAACAAAAATCTGGAGGAATGTCGTGCAAACTTTTCAAGCCGATCTTGCCGTAATAGGCGCTGGCGGGGCTGGATTACGTGCTGCGATTGCTGCAGCACAAGCTAATCCCAACGCTAAAATCGCATTGATTTCAAAAGTCTATCCAATGCGTAGTCACACAGTGGCAGCAGAAGGAGGGTCCGCCGCCGTTGCGCAGGATCATGACAGCTTTGAATACCATTTCCACGACACGGTTGCAGGGGGCGACTGGCTTTGCGAACAGGATGTCGTTGACTACTTTGTGCATCATTGTCCAACGGAAATGACCCAGCTTGAACAGTGGGGATGCCCGTGGAGCCGCCGTCCGGACGGTAGCGTCAACGTTCGCCGCTTTGGCGGAATGAAGATTGAACGCACGTGGTTCGCCGCCGATAAAACCGGCTTCCACATGCTGCACACCCTGTTCCAGACCTCCCTTCAGTTCCCACAAATTCAGCGCTTCGATGAACATTTCGTCCTCGACATTCTGGTCGATGACGGTGAGGCGCGTGGCCTGGTGGCGATGAACATGATGGAAGGCACGCTTGTCCAGATCCGCGCCAATGCGGTGGTGATGGCGACGGGCGGTGCGGGCCGCGTTTATCGCTACAACACCAACGGCGGCATCGTCACCGGTGACGGCATGGGCATGGCGCTCAGCCACGGCGTGCCGCTGCGCGATATGGAGTTCGTGCAGTATCACCCAACCGGCCTGCCGGGCTCCGGCATTCTGATGACGGAAGGCTGCCGCGGTGAAGGCGGTATTCTGGTCAATAAAAACGGCTACCGCTATCTGCAGGATTACGGCATGGGCCCGGAAACCCCGCTCGGCGAGCCGAAGAACAAATACATGGAGCTCGGCCCGCGTGACAAAGTCTCTCAGGCTTTCTGGCACGAGTGGCGCAAAGGCAACACCATCTCCACGCCGCGCGGCGATGTGGTCTATCTCGACCTGCGTCATCTGGGCGAGAAGAAACTGCTGGAACGTCTGCCGTTCATCTGCGAGCTGGCGAAAGCCTACGTTGGCGTGGATCCGGTTAAAGAGCCGATCCCGGTGCGTCCAACCGCGCACTACACCATGGGCGGTATCGAAACCGATCAGCAGTGCGAAACCCGCATTAAAGGCCTGTTCGCCGTCGGCGAATGTTCTTCCGTTGGCCTGCACGGCGCTAACCGTCTCGGGTCTAACTCGCTGGCAGAGCTGGTTGTCTTTGGCCGCATGGCGGGCGAGCGCGCAATGGAGCGCGCGGCAACCGCAGGTGAAGCCAATGGTGCCGCGCTGGACGCGCAGGTCGCAGACGTTGAAAAACGCCTGAAAGATCTGGTGAACCAGGAGGGTAACGAGAACTGGTCTAAGATCCGCGACGAGATGGGCCTGTCGATGGAAGAAGGCTGCGGTATCTACCGTACCCCTGAGCTGATGCAAAAAACCGTCGACAAGCTGGCGGAACTGCAGGAGCGCTTCAAGCGCGTGCGCATCACCGACACCTCTAGCGTATTCAACACCGACCTGCTCTACACCATCGAGCTGGGCCACGGTCTGAACGTCGCGGAATGTATGGCGCACTCTGCGCTGGCGCGCAAAGAGTCGCGTGGGGCCCACCAGCGTCTGGACGAAGGCTGCACCGAACGTGACGACGTCAATTTCCTGAAACACACTCTCGCCTGGCGCGATGCGGATGGCACCACACGTCTGGACTATAGCGACGTGAAAATCACCACGCTGCCGCCGGCAAAACGCGTGTACGGTGCAGAAGCAGAAGCCGCCGAGAAGAAGGAGAAGGCGAATGGCTGAGATGCAAAAAATGAAAGTTGAAGTGGTGCGCTACAATCCGGAAGTGGATGCCGCACCGCACAGCGCTTTCTATGAAGTGCCTTATGACGAGCAAACCTCCCTGCTGGACGCGCTCGGCTATATCAAAGACAACCTGGCGCCAGACCTGAGCTACCGCTGGTCCTGCCGCATGGCCATCTGCGGCTCCTGCGGCATGATGGTCAACAAGGTGCCGAAGCTGGCCTGTAAGACCTTCCTGCGCGAGTACACCAAAGGCATTAAGGTCGAAGCGCTGGGCAACTTCCCGATTGAACGCGATCTGGTGGTCGATATGACCCACTTTATCGAAAGCCTGGAAGCCATTAAGCCGTACATCATTGGTAACCCACGCACGCCGGATCAGGGGCCAAACACCCAGACCCCGGCGCAGATGGCGAAATACCATCAGTTCTCCGGCTGCATCAACTGCGGTCTTTGCTACGCCGCCTGTCCACAGTTTGGCCTGAACAAGGAGTTCATCGGCCCGGCCGCCATTACCCTGGCGCACCGCTATAACGAGGACAGCCGCGACCACGGTAAAAAAGAACGTATGGCGCAGCTTAACAGCCAGAACGGCGTCTGGAGCTGTACCTTTGTGGGCTACTGCTCCGAAGTCTGTCCGAAGCACGTCGACCCGGCCGCCGCTATTCAGCAGGGTAAAGTGGAAAGCTCGAAAGACTTTCTTATCGCTACCCTGAAACCACGCTAAGGAGTGCATGATGACGACTAAACGCAAAGCCTACGTGCGGCCAATGCCGTCCACCTGGTGGAAAAACCTGCCGTTTTATCGCTTCTATATGCTGCGTGAAGGCACGGCGGTACCGGCGGTCTGGTTCAGCCTAGAGCTGATGTACGGCGTTTTTGCCCTCAAGCACGGTCCGGAAACCTGGGCCAGCTTCGTCGGTTTCCTGCAAAACCCGATCATCGTTGTGCTGAACCTGATCGTGCTCGCGGCCGCGCTGCTTCATACCAAAACGTGGTTTGAACTGGCGCCAAAAGCGGCGAACATCATCGTTAAAGACGAAAAAATGGGGCCAGAGCCGGTGATTAAAGGGCTCTGGGCGGTGACAATTCTGGTCACTGTGGTCATTCTGTTTGTCGCACTGTTCTGGTAAGGAGACACCTGTGATCAATCCAAATCCAAAACGTTCTGACGAGCCGGTCTTCTGGGGCCTGTTTGGCGCAGGCGGCATGTGGAGTGCCATCATCGCCCCCGTCATTATCCTGCTGGTCGGCATTATGCTGCCGCTGGGGCTGTTCCCGGGCGATGCGCTGAGCTACGAGCGCGTACTGGCATTCGCGGGCAGCTTTATCGGCCGCGTGTTCATTTTTCTGATGATCGTCCTGCCACTGTGGTGTGGTCTGCACCGTATTCACCATGCGATGCATGACCTGAAAATCCATGTCCCGAGCGGTAAATGGGTGTTCTACGGTCTGGCGACCATCCTGACCGTGGTGACGCTGATTGCCGTGGTCACCATCTGACGCTTCAGGCCCGCCATCCGGCGGGCCTTTTATTTCTGCATCTTCCCCACCAGCCACTGGGCAAACTCGCGCATTGCGGGCGTTTCTGTCCGTGACTGTAGTCTTGTCAGCCAGTAGCTGCCGAGGTCAATCTGCGTTGCAAACGGCTGCACGATGCGCTCGCTGCTGAGTAAATGGGTAAACATGTCGACAGGCGCAATGGCAATCCCGACGCCTGCCTGGGCCGCTTCCAGCATGGTCACGGACGAGTCAAACACCATCACCCGGTGCGTCGGCGAGGGAGGATGTTCACCCGCTGCCTGCATCCACGCAGCCCACTCGTCGCGTCGGTAGGAGCGCAGCAGGGTAAACTTCAGGATATCTGCCGGGCTTTTCAGGCAAGAGGCAATATCGGGTGTACAGAGCGCAGACAGCGGCGCGGCGCAAAGAAATTCAGCATCGGTTCCATGCCACGCACCGCCACCGTAGCGAATGGTGTAATCAAGTCCTTCAGCCGCCGGATCGACGCGATTGTTATGGGTGGAAAGCTGAAGATCAATATGCGGATAGCAGCGGCGAAAGTCCGCGAGCTCTGAGAATAAAACACCCGTGGCAAAGGTCCCTACCACACCTATTTTGAGCTTCTCCTGAGCGCGCTGGCTGGCAAAGCGATCCAACATTCCGGCGATACGATCGAACGAGTCATTCAGCACCGGCAGCAAATTCTCGCCTTCGGTGGTCAACATCAGCCCGCGCGAAACGCGGACAAACAGCTGGCAATTAAGGTGCTGCTCCAGCGCCTTTACGTGCTGGCTAATCGCGGAATGGGTGACGTTCAGCTCGATAGCGGCATGCGTAAAACTAAGGTGCCTGGCAGCAGCTTCAAACGCCCGCAGGGAATTAAGAGGAAGATAGCTGCGCGTCATAGTCTCGTCCGTTAGAAAAATTAACAGCTAATGCTAAATTTAACCGTTTGTCAGCCATAGTCAAATCCAACAGACTACAGCGGTCTGACGGGCCCGGACACTCCCTTGAACCGCTATTACGGAAGATAACTGATGATGAAAAAATCCCTAAGCTGTGCCCTGCTGCTCAGCGCCTCCTTCTCAGTATTGGCTGCACCGATGTCAGAAAAACAGCTGGCTGAGGTGGTGGAACGTACCGTTACGCCGTTGATGAAAGCGCAGGCCATCCCGGGTATGGCGGTGGCGGTGATTTATCAGGGTCAGCCGCACTACTTTACCTTCGGTAAAGCCGATGTTGCGGCAAACAAACCTGTCACCCCACAAACCTTGTTCGAACTGGGCTCTATAAGTAAAACCTTCACCGGCGTACTGGGTGGCGATGCCATTGCTCGCGGTGAAATATCGCTCGGTGATCCGGTGACAAAGTACTGGCCTGAGCTGACGGGCAAGCAGTGGCAGGGGATTCGCATGCTGGATCTGGCAACCTATACCGCAGGCGGTCTGCCGTTACAGGTACCGGATGAGGTCACGGATAACGCCTCTCTGCTGCGCTTTTATCAAAACTGGCAGCCGCAGTGGAAGCCGGGCGCCACGCGTCTTTATGCTAATACCAGCATTGGTCTTTTTGGCGCGCTGGCGGTCAAACCTTCCGGCATGAGCTATGAGCAGGCCATAACGGCGCGGGTCTTTAAGCCGCTCAAGCTGAACCATACGTGGATTAACGTTCCGAAAGCGGAAGAGGCGCATTACGCCTGGGGATACCGTGACGGTAAAGCGGTCCACGTTTCGCCAGGCATGCTCGACGCGGAAGCCTATGGCGTAAAAACTAACGTGAAGGATATGGCGAGCTGGGTGATGGTGAACATGAAGCCTGACTCCCTTCAGGATACTTCACTCAGGCAAGGCATTGCCCTGGCGCAGTCTCGCTACTGGCGCGTGGGGGCCATGTATCAGGGGTTAGGCTGGGAAATGCTTAACTGGCCGGTCGATGCCAAAACCGTAGTTGAAGGTAGCGACAATAAGGTGGCGCTGGCACCGCTGCCTGCGAGAGAAGTAAATCCTCCGGCACCGCCGGTTAAGGCCTCCTGGGTCCATAAAACAGGCTCTACCGGCGGATTTGGCAGCTACGTGGCCTTTATACCTGAAAAGCAGCTCGGCATTGTGATGCTGGCAAATAAAAGCTATCCGAACCCTGCACGCGTTGATGCGGCATACCGCATCCTCGACGCGCTGCAGTAAAACATTGCCGGGTGGCGGCTTCGCCTTACCCGGCCTACAAAATCCACGGTGTGACGCCGTACAAAAACCACATTTTCCTTGCCGTCATCTACACTTAACAAAAAACAGTAAGGAAACTCCTATGCGCATTTTGCCTGTTATCGCCGCGGTGACAGCCGCGTTTTTAATGGTTGCCTGCAGTTCCCCTACCCCACCGCCTGGCGTTACCGTCGTCACGCCTTTTGATGCACAACGCTTCCTTGGAACATGGTATGAAATCGCGCGCCTCGACCACCGGTTTGAGCAGGGCTTAGAGAAGGTCACTGCGAATTACAGCCCGATGGACGATGGCGGTATTCAGGTGATCAACCGGGGCTATAACCCCGACCGGGAGATGTGGCAACAGTCGATTGGGAAAGCGTACTTCACGGGCGACCCGCGGCGGGCCGCGCTTAAAGTCTCGTTCTTTGGCCCGTTTTATGGCGGCTATAACGTGATCGCGCTCGACAGAGAGTACCGTCACGCGCTGGTCTGCGGGCCGGATCGCGACTATCTGTGGATACTCTCCCGCACGCCAACTATTTCTTCAGATATGAAACAGCAGATGCTGGACGTCGCGACCCGGCAAGGGTTTGATGTGTCAAAACTTATCTGGGTGAAACAACCCCATTAATGGGTGCTGAGCTTCAGCCCAACGATCCCGGCCACAATCAAGGCGAGGCTGGCGATACGCGCCAGACTCGCTGACTCTCCCAGCAGCAAAATGCCGGTGATAGCGGCACCCACCGCGCCAATACCCGTCCAGACGGCATAAGCCGTTCCCACAGGCAGAGAGCGCATCGCCCAGGATAACAGAACGATACTGACTATCATGGCGGTAACGGTAATGACGCTGGGCGTCAGGCGGGTAAATCCGTGGGTGTACTTGAGACCAATCGCCCATACCACTTCGAGCAGGCCAGCAATAAAAAGAATGATCCAGGACATGTCAGGCTCCTTAACTTAATACAAGTTGGGGCCGTCCCCGGTGAAAGAAACGCTTACGGGTCGTCCCGTAAGGCAGAGATTACGCCACCTATTGTGGTTAGCGTGCTATTTTTTTTCAATCATTTTTTGCTGAACACGTTAAGGCAAGAAATAGCCGCAGTATGGCGCGGAGTTCCGGCTTTTAGCACTCATCCGACTTCTCTATGATGATGTGCTTTCTGATGGCAGGAAGCCAAACCACTAGCCGACTGCGAATAAAATATGTTCAAAATTCTTTTGATTGACCGTTGTCACTTCACCCGCACGGGATTTGAAGCATGGCTCAATCATTCCGGTTTGTTCCCGGGACACTACGTTGTGACCGGGCTGAATAATCTGTTTCTTGCCAGAGAACACATTCTGCAATGGAAACCTACGCTGGTTATTGCTGACCTGTACGGCTTCAGGCAGGACATTCACCATTTTCAGCAGCTTTCTTCTCTGCTTAACGCCAGTGAACGCTTACCGTTTATTTTGCTGCAATCGGGAGAGGACAGCGGCATGACAGACTGGCTCGGACAGTTCCCGGTGTGGTCGTCGTTGTTGAAAAACGCCAGTCTCGAAGAAGTGGCAACGGTTATCAACGACGCATTGATCTCGCGCTCATGCGCAGAAAGGCCAGCGGCCGCCGCCCCCTTGCTGACCCGGCAGGAAGAGAAGGTGCTGACATTGTGGATGGACGGCGCGAGCAATCAAAAAATTGCCGCTCACCTGAGTATCAACGGAAAAACGGTCTATACCTATAAACGCAATATCCGCATGAAATTGCATATGGATACGCGTTTTTCTCCGTTTTTATCCCTGCAGGAATCGGAAAGCTGACGGTACGAAACCCGGCTGGTCCCGTACCGTTTATTCATTACTGCTGAGCTTTTGTTGCTGCACCAGAGATTGCGCTACCACCTTCAGAAATATCCTGACCGACGCCACGCGTGGTATTACAGGCCGTTAACACTGAAGAAAGTACCAGGACTGAAAAGATCGCTGCAATTGTCTTCTTAACCATAATATCTTCCTTTTATAGCCAAAGTTGTTTTGTGTATAGCAACTTAAGAATAGACAAGATCCCGCCGGTTGACGGAAAAGGACGCATTTTTAGGAAAATTAGACGAACTTAGCTGGCGGCGTGAGAAATGATATGACCGAGATCCTGGATGTCTTGTCCCATTCCACGCGTGGTGTTACAGCCGGAAAGCAATGCGCAGGAAAGCGCTAACAGAAGCAGAATTTTAACGGTACGTTTCATCATCCCTGCCTGCAAGAATCAGGCGCAGCGGGCGCTGCGCCTTCAATCATACGTAAATTACTTCACGCGGGACACGTATTCGCCGGAGCGGGTATCCACTTTGATCACTTCGCCAGTCTGTACGAACAGTGGCACTTTAACCACGGCGCCGGTAGACAGTTTGGCTGGTTTACCGCCGGTACCTGCGGTATCACCTTTCAGACCTGGATCGGTTTCAACGATTTCCAGTTCTACGAAGTTTGGTGGGGTCACAGCGATAGGCTGGCCGTTCCACAGGGTCACGATGCACTCAGCCTGATCCAGCAGCCATTTAGCGCTGTCACCTACCGCTTTCTCATCAGCAGACAGCTGTTCGAAAGTGGAGTTGTTCATGAAATGATAGAACTCACCGTCGTTGTACAGATAGGTCAGGTTCATATCAACAACATCAGCGCCTTCAGCGGAGTCAGTAGACTTGAAGGTTTTCTCAACACGGGTACCGGTCAGCAGACGGCGCAGCTTAACGCGTGCGAATGCCTGGCCTTTACCTGGTTTAACGAATTCGCTGGCTTCAACCGCGTACGGTTCGCCGTCCATCATGATTTTAAGACCAGCACGAAAATCGTTGCTATAGTACGTTGCCATAAGGCCCTCTAAATTTGTTAACTGGTAGCTAAGCCACAAAATGGCGCATATTGTAACCCTAAACACCCCGTCCAGAGAAGATTGGTTATCGCAACTTGCCGATGTAATCACCAGTCCTGATGAATTGCTGCGTCTTTTAGACCTCGATCAGCACCCAGAGTTGCTTGCAGGCCGCGAGGCAAAGCGCCTATTCGCCCTGCGCGTTCCCCGCGCGTTTGTGGCGCGGATGGAGAAAGGCAATCCCGACGATCCGCTATTAAAACAAACGCTTACTTCGCAGGATGAGTTTGTCACCGCGCCGGGTTATAGCACCGATCCGCTGGAAGAGCAGAACAGCGTGGTGCCCGGTTTACTGCACAAATATCTCAACCGCGCCCTGCTGCTGGTAAAAGGCGGCTGTGCGGTAAATTGTCGTTATTGCTTCCGTCGGCACTTCCCTTATGCCGAAAACCAGGGCAATAAACGCAACTGGCAGGTCGCGCTGGACTATATCGCCGCCCATCCGGAGCTGGATGAGATTATTTTTTCCGGCGGCGACCCGCTGATGGCAAAAGATCATGAGCTGGACTGGCTGCTGACTCAGCTTGAAGCCATCCCGCACATTAAGCGCCTGCGCATTCACAGCCGTTTACCGATTGTTATTCCGGCACGTATCACGGACGGCCTGGTGTCACGCCTGGAGCAGTCCCGATTGCAGGTGCTGCTGGTGAACCATATTAACCACGCGAACGAAATTGACGATGCGTTTCGCGCGGCGATGGCGCGACTGCGTAAAGCGGGCGTGACGCTGCTGAACCAGAGCGTGCTGCTGCGCGGCGTCAATGACAGCGCCCGCGTGCTGGCCGATCTGAGCAATGCCCTGTTTGATGCGGGCGTGATGCCCTATTACCTGCACGTGCTGGATCGCGTTCAGGGCGCGGCCCATTTCATGGTGACGGACGAAGAAGCCCGGCAGATTATGCGCGAACTGTTAACGCTGGTTTCAGGCTATATGGTGCCGAAGCTGGCACGCGAGATTGGCGGAGAGCCGAGCAAGACGCCGCTGGATTTGCAGCTGCGGCAGCACTAGTTTCCCCTCACCCTAACCCTCTCCCACAGGGAGAGGGAAAAAGGCAATCAGTTCGGGCACTTGTAGACCTGGCCGCTCATCTGGCTGGCGGTCGGCACGAAGCTGGACAGCATACTCTGCGTTGGGCTGCTCACGCCGTAAATCACGTTGCCACCCATTGCCGCAGCCTGGTTACGCAGGGCATTCGCCGCACCGCGCATAGAGCCACCTTCTTCGCCATGCTGACCAGACATCCAGTTGCTTTGCTCACCGGTTGCCGTACCTAACAGCTGGCATTCACTGCCAGGCTTATCTTCCACAAAGCGAACGCCCTGGCCCGCTGCCGACAGCTCATTGCTGGAGCTACAACCCGCCAGCAGCAATGCTGCCCCTACAATCCCTGCACAGACTTTTACGCGCATGTTATTCCTCGTTTTCAATAAGCTGGACAGTAGTTGTCCGTGTGTAAATCTTATACCTAAAAGATGACCAAAAGAAAAACCCCCGAGCATTTCTGCCCGGGGGTTTTTCACATTCTACGACGTAGAGCGCACGATTACATCATGCCGCCCATTCCGCCCATGCCGCCCATACCAGCAGCACCTAAGTCAGGTGCATCGCCTTTTGGCAGGTCGGTCACCATGCACTCGGTGGTGATCATCAGACCAGCAACAGAGGCCGCATACTGCAGAGCAGAACGGGTTACTTTAGTTGGGTCCAGGATACCGAAGTCGATCATGTTGCCGTATTCTTCGGTTGCAGCGTTGTAACCGTAGTTACCTTCGCCCGCTTTAACGTTGTTCGCCACAACAGATGGCTCTTCACCGGCGTTGGACACGATCTGACGCAGAGGCGCTTCCATTGCGCGCAGCGCAACTTTGATACCCACGTTCTGATCTTCGTTCTGAGCGGTCAGGCCAGCCAGTTTAGCGGCCACGCGCACCAGCGCAACGCCACCACCCGCAACCACGCCTTCTTCTACCGCAGCACGGGTCGCGTGCAGGGCATCGTCAACGCGTGCTTTTTTCTCTTTCATTTCAACTTCGGTCGCCGCACCGACTTTAATTACCGCAACGCCGCCAGCCAGTTTCGCTACGCGCTCCTGCAGTTTTTCACGGTCGTAATCGGAAGTCGCTTCTTCGATCTGCTTACGGATCTGACCCACGCGGCCCTGAATAGCGGCTTCTTCACCCACGCCATCGATGATGGTGGTGGTGTCTTTGTTGATCACAACGCGTTTCGCCTGGCCCAGGTCTTCCAGGGTCGCTTTTTCCAGCTCCATACCGATCTCTTCAGAGATCACGGTACCGCCGGTCAGAGTAGCGATATCCTGCAGCATCGCTTTACGGCGATCGCCGAAGCCAGGTGCTTTAACAGCAGCCACTTTCACGATGCCGCGCATGGTGTTAACCACCAGAGTTGCCAGCGCTTCGCCTTCAACGTCTTCAGCGATGATAACCAGCGGTTTGCCTGCTTTAGCAACGGCTTCCAGCACTGGCAGCATTTCGCGGATGTTGGAGATTTTCTTGTCAGCCAGCAGGATGAACGGGCTTTCCAGCTCAACAGCGCCAGTCTCTGGCTTGTTGATGAAGTATGGGGACAGGTAACCGCGGTCGAACTGCATACCTTCAACCACGTCCAGTTCGTCTTCCAGACCGGTACCGTCTTCAACGGTGATCACGCCTTCTTTACCGACTTTATCCATCGCTTCTGCGATCAGTTTACCTACGGTTTCGTCGGAGTTAGCGGAGATGGTACCAACTTGAGCAATGGCTTTAGAGTCAGAGCACGGTACGGACAGCGCTTTCAGTTCTTCAACAGCGGAGGCGACAGCTTTGTCGATACCACGTTTCAGATCCATTGGGTTCATGCCCGCAGCAACGGCTTTCAGACCTTCAGTGATGATAGCCTGCGCCAGAACGGTCGCGGTGGTGGTACCGTCGCCTGCAGCGTCGTTCGCTTTAGAGGCAACTTCTTTCACCATCTGCGCGCCCATGTTTTCGAACTTGTCTTCCAGCTCGATTTCACGTGCTACAGAAACACCATCTTTGGTGATGGTTGGCGCGCCGAAGGATTTATCCAGCACTACGTTACGGCCTTTCGGGCCCAGGGTCACTTTAACTGCATCTGCCAGTACGTTTACGCCGCGGAGCATTTTTACACGAGCGTCGTTACCGAATTTTACGTCTTTAGCTGCCATGTTCTTATTTCCTCAAATTCTCGTGCGTAAATTACGCTTCAACAATTGCCAGAATGTCGCTCTCGGACATGATCAACACTTCTTCATTGTCGATCTTCTCGGATTTCACGCCGTAGCCATCGTTGAAAATTACGATGTCACCAACTTTAACGTCCAGCGGCTGCACAGTTCCGTTTTCCAGGATGCGGCCCTTACCGACAGCGATGATTTCGCCACGCGTTGATTTGGCTGCTGCAGAACCGGTCAGAACGATGCCGCCAGCAGACTTGGTTTCAACTTCTTTACGTTTGACGATCACACGATCATGTAACGGACGAATACTCATTGATAGCTCTCCTTTGAGAAAGTCATTATCAGTTATGGATGACGCCGGCCCGCAAGCGGTTTTCCGACTAGTGCCCTGAGAGATGGGGATAGCTTTTTACCCCTTCAAGGGGGAGTTGAAAAAAAAATTTGCGAAAGTGTTACCATCGCCTCTCTTTTGGTACTGGCAGGGCGATGTCAATGAGTGGACTCAAGCAGGAGTTAGGGCTGGCGCAGGGCGTTGGCCTGCTCTCAACCTCCTTGTTAGGTACGGGCGTGTTTGCCGTACCGGCACTGGCGGCGCTGGTCGCGGGAAATAATAGCCTGTGGGCGTGGCCAGCGCTGATTGTACTGGTTTTCCCGATAGCCATTGTGTTTGCCATCCTGGGGAGGCATTTCCCCAGCGCGGGCGGCGTGGCGCACTTTGTCGGTCTGGCCTTTGGGCCGCGGCTGCAGCGTGTCACCGGCTGGCTGTTTCTCTCCGTCATTCCGGTTGGCCTTCCTGCGGCATTGCATATTGCGACCGGCTTTGGTCAGGCGCTGTTTGGCTGGCATAACGAGCAGTTATTGCTGGCCGAGTTGGGCACGCTGGCTATCGTCTGGTGGGTAGGCTCTCGCGGGGCCCGCTCCAGCGCCAACCTGCAGACGCTGGTTGCGGTGCTGATTGTCGCGCTCGTTGCCGCTATCTGGTGGGCGGGCGATATCACAATCAAGGAAATTCCCTTCCCGGCGGTGACAGACGTCGATCATTCACAGCTTTTCGCCGCGCTCTCCGTCATGTTCTGGTGTTTTGTGGGTCTGGAAGCCTTTGCCCATCTTGCCTCTGAATTTAAGCAGCCTGAGCGCGATTTCCCCCGGGCGCTGATGATAGGCCTGCTGCTGGCAGGCACGGTCTACTGGGCGTGTACCGTGCTGGTGTTGCACTTCCACGCGTTCGGCGCGGATCTCGCCGCCGCGGCATCGCTGCCGGGTATCGTGGTTAATCTGTTTGGTGTGAAGGCGCTGTGGATCGCCTGCGTCATCGGCTATCTGGCCTGTTTTGCCAGCCTCAACATTTATATCCAGAGCTTTGCCCGGCTGGTGTGGTCGCAGGCGCTCGACAAACCTGAGAATCGCCTCGCGCGCCTGTCTAAACGCCAGCTTCCGCTGAATGCCCTGAATGCCGTGCTGGGCTGCTGCGTGTTGAGCACGCTGTGTATTTACGCACTGAAGATCAATCTGGACGCGCTGATCGTCTACGCCAACGGCATTTTCATTATGATCTACCTGCTGTGCATGCTGGCGGGATGTCGTTTGCTGCAAGGTCGCTATAAAACACTGGCGGTCATCGGGGGTGGGCTTTGCCTGCTGTTGCTGGCGATGGTGGGATGGAAGAGTCTGTACGCGATTGTCATGCTGGCAGGACTGTGGCTGTTTTTACCGAAGCGCGATGCGCACCAGTAGCGCCCGGTAAGCGAAGCGCCACCGGGCAAATCTATCACCGATCGTCTTTATGGTCTAAACGGTCGTGCTGTTCATCTTTACGCTGATATTCCCCTTCAAAGGTATCGCCTGGCCCGGTGCTGAACCCACCGCCAGGCATACGGTTAAAGCGCAGATGCGGCAGCAGCTTCATGGTCAGGTGCTTTTGCACCGGCGGCAGAAGCAACAGAAGGCCGAGGAAGTCGGTGAAGAACCCCGGCAGGATCAGCAGCAGCCCCGCAATAATCAGCGATACGCTTTTGATCATCTCCGCTGCCGGGCTTTCGCCTGCGGCCATCTTCTCCTGCATTAACAGGAAATTTTTGAAACCCTGATTACGCACCAGCGACATGCCGATGACGGAGGTGAAAATCACCAGAATCAGCGTCAGCAGGACGCCCAGCACATGGGCAACCTGGATGAAAATGGAAATCTCAATGTAAACATAGAGAAAGAAAGCAATAAACGGTATCCAGCGCACTGGCATCTCCTGTGTGGCAAGGGCCGGCGGGCCCCTGTCTGAATGTGTTCGCGACGCGCGTTTGTATGAGATGGTGACGGTTAGCGAAAATTCAATCAGTTTGCACGGATATTTTTTTTGGAAATATTAAAGCGGTGACCCATTTCACAGATTAATAATTATCATGGAATCGGCTCGATAATAAGTGATCCAGCTTACGGCAATTCGCTATCATCAGCATATGATCTCGAACATCTGGCTGATTGAGGGAATAATCGTCGGCCAGAAAATATTCAAAACCACATAAATACTGTGTGTTTAGTACAATCCATCGGCAGCTTGAAAAGAAGGTTCACATGTTAAACAACATTCGTATCGAAGAAGACTTGTTGGGTACCAGGGAAGTTCCAGCGGATGCCTACTACGGTGTTCACACTCTGAGAGCGATTGAAAACTTCTACATCAGCAACAGCAAAATCAGCGACATCCCTGAGTTTGTCCGTGGCATGGTGATGGTGAAGAAAGCCGCAGCCCTGGCCAACAAAGAGCTGCAAACCATTCCTAAAAGCGCGGCAAATGCGATTATCGCAGCCTGCGATGAAGTGCTGAACAACGGCAAATGCATGGACCAGTTCCCGGTTGACGTCTATCAGGGCGGCGCGGGCACCTCCGTCAACATGAATACCAACGAAGTACTGGCAAACATTGGCCTGGAGCTGATGGGTCACCAGAAAGGTGAATACCAGTACCTTAACCCGAACGACCACGTTAACAAATGCCAGTCCACCAACGACGCTTACCCTACCGGCTTCCGTATCGCGGTGTATGCCTCTGTAGTGAAACTGGTGGATGCGATCAACCAACTGGGTGATGGCTTCCAGCGTAAAGCGGTTGAGTTCCAGGACATCCTGAAAATGGGTCGTACCCAGCTGCAGGACGCGGTGCCGATGACCCTCGGCCAGGAATTCCACGCGTTTAACGTGCTGCTTAACGAAGAGACCAAAAACCTGCTGCGCACCTCCGAGCTGCTGCTGGAAGTGAACCTGGGCGCAACCGCCATCGGTACACGTCTGAACACCCCGGATGGCTATCAGCAGCTGGCGGTACAGAAGCTGGCTGAAGTCTCTAACCTGCCGGTTGTGCCTGCAGAAGACCTGATTGAAGCGACCTCCGACTGCGGCGCCTACGTCATGGTACACAGCGCCCTGAAACGTCTGGCAGTGAAACTGTCCAAAATCTGTAACGACCTGCGCCTGCTTTCCTCCGGTCCGCGCGCTGGCCTGAACGAAATCAACCTGCCAGAGCTGCAGGCGGGTTCGTCCATCATGCCGGCCAAGGTGAACCCGGTTGTGCCAGAAGTGGTGAATCAGGTTTGCTTCAAAGTCATCGGTAACGATACAACCGTGACCATGGCCTCTGAAGCGGGTCAGCTGCAGCTGAACGTGATGGAGCCAGTGATTGGCCAGGCGATGTTTGAATCTATCCACATCCTGACCAACGCCTGCTACAACCTGCTGGAAAAATGCATTAACGGCATCACAGCGAATAAAGAAGTCTGTGAGGGTTATGTCTATAACTCCATCGGGATCGTCACCTACCTCAACCCGTTCATCGGTCACCACAACGGTGACATCGTCGGTAAGATTTGTGCCGAAACCGGTAAGAGCGTACGTGAAGTGGTGCTGGAGCGCGGGCTGTTGACCGAAGCGGAGCTGGACGATATCTTCTCGGCCCAGAACCTGATGCACCCGGCATATAAAGCAAAACGATATACCGATGAAAGCGAACAGTAACCGTTCAGGCTAGGCTTCTTAAGGCACGTCACTTGTGACGTGCCTTTTTTCTTTTTAGGCGTTACCGAAATACAACAATTCAATATCAACTTGTTAATAAGCAAGGAAGGTCCTTATGTTTGGAGCAGAACTCGTCATCGTCTTGTTGGCGATTTATTTGGGAGCAAGACTCGGGGGTATCGGCATCGGTTTTGCTGGTGGTCTCGGGGTGCTCGTTCTTACCCTTATCTTTCAGATTAAACCCGGCGCAATCCCGTTTGACGTTATCGAAATCATCATGGCCGTTATTGCCGCTATCGCCGCCATGCAGGTGGCAGGCGGTATGGACTACCTGGTGAGCCTGGCGGAGCGTATGCTGCGCCGCCATCCAAAATACATTACCTTCCTTGCCCCGCTGGTGACCTGGTTTATGACCATTCTCGCCGGTACGGGCCACACCGCCTTCTCCACGCTGCCGGTGATTACCGAAGTGGCGAAAGAGCAGGGTATCCGTCCGTCTCGTCCGCTCTCTATTGCCGTCGTCGCGTCCCAGATTGCGATTACCGCCTCGCCGATTTCCGCTGCGGTGGTCTTCTTCGCCGGTATCCTTGAACCGATGGGCGTGAGCTACCTGACGCTGCTGGCGATCTGTATCCCGGTGACGCTGATTGCAGTGATGATTACTGCCGTGCTGTGTAACTTCCTCGGCGCTGAACTGAAAGACGATCCGGTTTATCAGGAGCGTCTGGCAAAAGGTGAAGTGAGCCTGCGCGGCAGCCAGGTCTTCGAGCTGAAGCCACATGCGAAGCGCTCCGTGCTGCTGTTCCTGATTGGGATTGTCGCCGTCATGTTCTATGCGACCGCCATCAGCGATACCGTGGGCCTGATCCAGAACCCGGTCCTGCCGCGTAACGAAGCGATTGTGGTGTTTATGCTGACCATCGCGACGCTGATTAGCATCACCTGTAAAATCGACACCAGCGAAGTGCTGAACGCCAGCACCTTCAAATCCGGTATGAGCGCCTGCGTGTGCGTGCTGGGTGTGGCGTGGCTCGGTGATACCTTCGTGAAAGCGCACATCAGCGACATTCAGACCGTAGCAGGCGACCTGCTGCACAACTATCCGTGGCTGCTGGCGGTAGTGCTGTTCTTTGCCGCTACCCTGCTTTACTCCCAGGCGGCGACTACCAAAGCGCTGATGCCTGCGGCACTGATGCTGGGCGTTACCCCGCTGACGGCGATTGCCTCTTTCGCGGCGGTTTCTGCCCTGTTCGTTCTGCCAACCTACCCAACCCTGCTGGCTGCGGTGGAGATGGACGACACCGGCTCAACCCGTATCGGTAAGTATGTGTTTAACCACGCGTTCCTGATCCCGGGAGTGGTCGCCATTTCACTTTGCGTGATCCTCGGCTTTATCATTGGCGGCGTGGTGCTGTAAACGGTGAGTGGTTGTAAAAATAGTTAAAATCGGGCCGCTCTGCGGCCCGTTTCATTAATGACCAATCGCCTTGCGTGATATAGTGAAGACTTTCGTGATGAGGAGGTCGACTTGTGAACACGCCTGATGCTGTTGTCGTACTGTGTACCGCCCCTGATGAAGCCTCTGCCCAGGATCTCGCCGCCAAAGTGCTGGCCGAAAAGCTGGCTGCCTGCGTGACGCTCCTCCCTGGTGCCACCTCCCTTTATTACTGGGAAGGCAAGCTGGAGCAAGAGTACGAAGTTCAGATGTTGCTCAAAACTAATCTGGCGAATCAGCAGGCTCTCCTGGACTGCCTCAAATCTCATCATCCTTACCAAACCCCGGAGCTGCTGGTCCTGCCAGTAGTTCATGGCGATAACGACTATCTCTCATGGCTCAACGCTTCCTTACGCTGATCCTGCTGCTGTGCAGCACGTCAGCTTTTGCCGGGTTGTTTGACGCGCCCGGCCGTTCGAACTTCATCCCTGCCGACCAGGCTTTCGTTTTCGATTTTCAGCAAAACCAGCATGACCTTACGCTCAACTGGCAGGTGAAAGAGGGTTATTACCTCTATCGCAAGCAGGTAAGCATTACGCCTGCTCAGGCCAGCGTGGGCGCTTTACAGATGCCCTCTGGCGAGTGGCATGAGGACGAGTTCTACGGCAAGAGTGAAATCTACCGCCAGCGCCTGAGCGTGCCTGTTACGGTGAATCAGGCGGATAAAGGTGCGACCCTGACGGTGACCTATCAGGGGTGCGCGGACGCGGGATTCTGCTATCCGCCTGAAACGAAGGTCGTTCCGCTCAGCGAAGTTAAGGCTGCCGCCGCTTTCTCCCCTCTCCCCTCTGGGGAGAGCGGTAAAAGTGAAGCCGCGTCAGACCTTCCGTTCTCCGCGCTGTGGGCCTTGCTGATCGGTATCGGCATTGCCTTTACGCCGTGCGTGCTGCCGATGTATCCGCTCATCTCTGGCATCGTGCTGGGCGGTAAGCAACGGCTTTCCACCGCCCGCGCCCTGCTGTTGGCCTTTATTTATGTCCAGGGCATGGCGTTGACCTACACAGCCCTTGGCCTTGTGGTTGCCGCTGCCGGGTTACAGTTCCAGGCCGCACTGCAGCATCCTTACGTCCTTATTGGCTTGTCGGTGGTGTTTATCCTGCTGGCTCTGTCGATGTTCGGCCTGTTTACCCTGCAGTTACCGTCGTCTCTGCAAACTCGCTTAACGCTAATGAGTAATCGCCAGCAGGGTGGCTCGGCGGGTGGGGTATTCGCGATGGGAGCCATCGCTGGTTTAATTTGTTCCCCTTGCACCACCGCACCGCTGAGCGCCATCCTGCTCTATATTGCCCAGAGCGGCAATCTGTGGCTTGGCGGCGGTACGCTGTACCTTTACGCGCTGGGCATGGGCCTGCCGCTGATTCTGGTCACGGTTTTCGGCAATCGACTTCTGCCGAAGAGCGGCCCGTGGATGGAGACGGTGAAAACCGCGTTTGGCTTTGTGATTCTGGCGCTGCCGGTGTTCCTCCTCGAGCGTATTATCGGCGACGTCTGGGGTTTGCGTCTGTGGGCGATGCTCGGCGTAGCATTCTTCTCCTGGGCGTTTATCGTCAGTCTGGGGGCGAAAAAAGCGTGGATGCGCCTGGTGCAAATCCTCCTGCTCGCCGCCGCGCTGGTGAGCGTGCGTCCTCTTCAGGACTGGGCGTTCGGCTCGCCGGTAGGCCAGACGCAGGCGCATCTGAACTTCATCCAGATTAAGAACGTTGATGAGCTCAACAGTGCGCTCGCACAGGCAAAAGGCAAACCGGTGATGCTCGATCTCTATGCCGACTGGTGCGTTGCCTGCAAAGAGTTTGAGAAATATACCTTTAGCGATCCGCAGGTGCAAAGCGCCCTGAAAGAGACCGTTTTGCTTCAGGCGAACGTGACCGCCAATAATGCGCAGGATAAGGCTCTGCTGAAGCAGCTTAACGTGCTCGGGCTGCCAACCATTCTGTTCTTCAATCAGCAGGGCCAGGAGCAGCCAGAACAGCGTGTAACCGGGTTTATGGATGCAGCGGCATTTAACGCGCATTTGCGCAATCGCCAACCGTAAACAACACTTTAAACGGGACAAACCGTTGGGAATAGCGGAGGAGATAACCGTGCAACGTGAAGACGTACTGGGACAAGCCCTGCAATTACTTGAGATTCAAGGGATCGCCAGCACCACGCTTGAGATGGTAGCCGACCGTATCGATTACCCCTTGGATGATCTTAAGCGCTTCTGGCCGGATAAAGAGGCGCTTGTTTATGATGCCCTGCGCTATCTCAGCCAGCAGGTTGATGTCTGGCGCAGGCAGCTGATGCTGAATGAAGAACTGACTGCGGAACAAAAGCTGCTGGCGCGCTATACCGCCCTGACGGAATGTGTCAGCAACAACCGATACCCAGGTTGTCTGTTCATCGCCGCCTGCACTTATTTTCCCGACCCAGGCCATCCTGTCCATCAGCTGGCGGATCAGCAAAAACGGGCGGCACATGACTTCACCCACGAGCTGCTGACCACGCTGGAAGTGGATGACCCGGCAATGGTGGCGAAACAGATGGAGCTGGTGCTGGAGGGCTGCCTGAGCCGCATGCTGGTGAACCGTAGCCAGGCCGACGTGGATACGGCGCACCGGCTGGCGGAAGATATTCTGCGCTTTGCTCAGTGCCGTATGGGCGGGGCATTGACGTAAGCGAACCTGTTAAATTCGACGTATTCGGCGCGTAAACCGCCAGATTGCCGCAAACTTAAGCAGTTGAACAGTTTTTCCCGAAATAATGTTGACGCTAGAGCGTGATTGCGGTTTAATGCGCTCCGTTGCCCGGATAGCTCAGTCGGTAGAGCAGGGGATTGAAAATCCCCGTGTCCTTGGTTCGATTCCGAGTCCGGGCACCACTATTTAAAGAACCCAGCCTATGGCTGGGTTTTTGCTTTTCTGCGTTTATCAAAACCTTCCCTGTTTTTATATTCCTGTATCTCTTTCCAGTAAGATCGTGCGGTCTGGTCTGCCCGGTGGCGCTGCGCTTACCGGGCCTACGGATTTTGCAGGCAGGATAAGGCGAAGCCGCCATCCGCCATGATTTCTGACGCACAAAGCAAAAAACCCCGCACCTTCCGGTACGGGGTTCTTCTAATTGATGCCTGGCAGTTCCCTACTCTCACATGGGGAGACCCCACACTACCATCGGCGCTACGGCG
>NZ_QPFW01000204.1:0-29256 GCF_008122455.1 Enterobacter sp. C6 | reverse complement strand
GCCCGCTTTCTGCCGTCACAACTGAACACAAGGAGCAACCATAATGGGTATCGATCTTTCCATTATCTGGTTTGTCATCATCGTCTTTGCCACGCTGATGTATATCGTCATGGACGGTTTTGATCTGGGGATCGGCATTCTGTTCCCGGCAACGCAAAACGCCGACGATCGCGACGTGATGGTCAACAGCGTCGCGCCGGTCTGGGACGGAAATGAGACCTGGCTGGTGCTCGGCGGAGCCGCCCTGTTCGGCGCGTTTCCGCTGGCCTATGCGGTCATCGTTGATGCCCTGACCATTCCGCTGACGTTAATGCTGATCGGACTTATTTTCCGCGGGGTAGCATTTGAGTTTCGCTTTAAAGCCACCCCGGCTCACCGTCCCTTCTGGGATAAGGCGTTTATAGGCGGTTCAATTCTGGCGACGTTTACCCAGGGCGTAACGGTAGGCGCCGTCATTAACGGCTTTGCCGTCACCGGTCGGGCCTATACCGGCGGCCCCTTTGACTGGTTTACCGCGTTTAACCTGTTTTGCGGCGCGGGGCTGGTGGTGACTTATGCGCTGTTAGGCTCTACCTGGCTGGTGATGAAAAGCGAAAACGCATTGCAGCAGCGGATGCGTGAGGTGTCGAAAACGCTGTTAATCGTGCTGCTGGCGTTTATTGCGGCGATCAGCCTCTGGACGCCGCTGGCGCAACCGGCCATCGCTGCGCGCTGGTTTACGCTGCCGAATCTGTTTTATCTGCTGCCCGTCCCGGCGCTGGTGGTGATTTTTAGCCTGTACCAGTGGCGCTGCCTGAATAATCCCGACAGCCATAGCCGTCCGTTTATTCTGACGCTGGGGCTGATCTTCCTCGGCTTTAGCGGGCTGGGGATCAGCATCTGGCCGCATATCATTCCACCGTCGATCACCCTGTGGCAGGCGGCCGCACCGACGCAAAGCCAGGGCTTTATGCTGGTCGGCGCGCTGTTGATCATTCCCGTTATTCTGGTCTACACCTTCTGGAGCTACTACGTATTTCGCGGCAAAGTTCAGCATGGGGAGGGTTATCACTGATGCAACAACCGGTCTGGAAAAGATTGCTGTGGCTGGCCATTATCTGGGGCGGCAGCGTACTGGCGCTGGCTGCTGTCAGTATGCTCTTCCGTATGCTGATGACGGCGGCAGGGTTTAAATCGCATTAACGTCATCCCGGGCAACCGCTGCGTTGCCCGGTACCTCCCCCCGCACTTTCAGATAAACCCCATTAACGCACGGCAGAGTATCGTTACACTTGAAAAAGATTCACAGTATTTATAGTTTGAGAAGAAAAATGAAAAAGCTCATTGCGTTAGGTGTTATTAGTCTTGTCCTTACCGGGTGCGTTAATCCGGGTAAAGCCTCCGTTCAGCCGGAGCAACTTCAGAACCACCGCTTTGTGCTGGAAAATGTAAACGGTAAGGCAGTGAAGAGTGCGACAACGCAACCTGAGATCGGTTTTAGCGCGCTGCCAGATATCAGCCTGGTTAATAACATCAGCGTTTCTGGCCAGATGTGTAACCGCTTCAACGGACAGGGGAAATTGTCCGAAGGCGAGCTTAAGGTTAAAACGCTGGCCATGACGCGCAAGCTATGTACTGAACCGCAGCTGAATGAGCTGGATCAGGCCATCGGCGACATGCTGCGCAAAGGGGCGCAGGTCGACCTGACTGAAGACCAGTTAACGCTGGCGACGGCCGATAAAACGCTGATGTTTAAGCGTGCAGAATAATCAGTAGTTACCGCAGCTTCCAACGGCAAGCGACTGTTCGCTACAGCGTTTGCCATTTGGCAAGGCGCACATCCCAATAGCAGAACCATCCAGCTGACGGGCGACGGACAGCGAACCGCCAATCATTGCGCAGTTGGCCTGACCTGAACTGGACATCGCCGCCTTCATTCCCGGCGCCACGTGGGCTGCCGTTGCCTGCTGAACGGGTTCACTGCTACATGCCGACAACAATAATGCGGCACACCCTAACCAAAATGCTGAGCGCATGCTCTCTCCCCCATGAATAATGCGAAACCTATGCATAATAGGCATCCCATCCCGTGTCGTCGAGAGCGAAAGTGCGTATTTATGCGCTTCAGAAACAATTTCTCGCAATTTTTTCGCCAAAAGATTGATCTACTCATTGATGGCGAGAATACCGAGGACACAAAAGCGAAAATCGTAAAATCACCCATTTGCTAGAATACACAGATAATATTCAGGGTTTGTTGCCGTAATACAGACCCCTATTTTTTGCGCAATGTAAGGGTGTTGTCCTATGCAAACTATTGACGGTAATGGTGCAGTTGCCTCAGTCGCGTTTCGCACCAGTGAAGTTATCGCCATCTACCCAATTACGCCAAGTTCTACCATGGCTGAGCAGGCGGACGCCTGGGCGGGTAACGGGTTAAAAAACGTCTGGGGCGATGTCCCGCGAGTGGTTGAAATGCAGTCGGAAGCCGGTGCGATTGCCACGGTGCACGGCGCGCTTCAGACCGGCGCGCTTTCCACGTCGTTTACCTCTTCTCAGGGATTGTTGTTAATGATCCCGACGCTGTACAAACTCGCCGGGCAACTGACCCCCTTCGTTCTGCACGTCGCGGCGCGTACCGTTGCCACCCACGCGCTCTCTATCTTTGGCGATCACTCTGACGTGATGGCCGTACGCCAGACCGGCTGCGCGATGCTGTGCGCCAGCAGCGTTCAGGAAGCTCAGGACTTTGCCTTAATTTCGCATATTGCCACGCTCAAAAGCCGCGTGCCGTTTATTCACTTCTTTGATGGTTTCCGCACCTCTCACGAAATCAACAAAATCGTCCCGCTGGCCGACGATACTATCCTGAATCTGCTTCCGCAGACGGACATCGACGCGCATCGCGCCCGGGCCCTTAACCCTGAACACCCGGTTATTCGCGGCACATCGGCGAACCCCGATACCTATTTCCAGTCCCGCGAGGCCACGAACCCGTGGTACAACGCGGTTTACGACCATGTTGAACAGGCGATGAATGACTTTTCCGCCGCGACCGGTCGGGAATACAAACCCTTTGAGTATTACGGCCATCCGCAGGCGGAACGGGTCATTGTGTTGATGGGCTCTGCCATCGGCACCTGCGAGGAAGTTGTTGACGAGCTGCTGACGCGCGGCGAAAAAGTTGGCGTGCTTAAAGTGCGTCTCTATCGGCCGTTCTCGGCGAAACATCTCCTCTCTGCGCTGCCGGAGAGCGCCCGTACCGTTGCGGTGCTCGATCGCACCAAGGAGCCGGGCGCCCAGGCGGAACCGCTGTATCTGGATGTGATGACTGCCCTGGCCGAGGCCTTTAATGATGGCGAACGTGAAACGCTGCCGCGCGTGATCGGGGGTCGCTATGGGTTATCGTCCAAGGAGTTTGGGCCGGACTGCGTGCTGGCGGTATTCAACGAGCTCAGCGAAGCGAAGCCCAAGCCGCGCTTTACCGTCGGCATTTATGATGATGTGACGAATCTGTCCCTGTCGTTGCCGGAAAACACCCTGCCCTCAACCGCTAAACTTGAGGCGCTGTTCTATGGTCTGGGCAGCGACGGCAGCGTCTCCGCAACCAAAAACAACATCAAAATCATCGGTAACTCCACGCCGTGGTACGCCCAGGGATACTTCGTCTATGACTCCAAGAAAGCCGGCGGTCTGACCGTTTCCCACCTGCGCGTGAGCGAACAGCCCATCCGCTCTGCGTATCTTATTTCTCAGGCTGATTTTGTTGGCTGTCACCAGCTGCAGTTTATCGATAAATACCAGATGGCCGAGCGCCTGAAGCCCGGCGGTATTTTCCTCCTGAATACTCCATACAGCGCGGACGAAGTCTGGGCGCGCCTGCCGCAGGAAGTGCAGGCGGTGCTGAACCAGAAAAAAGCCCGTTTCTATGTGGTTAACGCCGCAAAAATTGCCCGCGAGTGTGGCCTTGCTGCACGTATTAATACCGTAATGCAGATGGCCTTCTTCCATCTGACCAATATCCTGCCGGGCGACAGCGCGCTGGTAGAACTGCAGGGTGCGATTGCTAAAAGCTATAGTAGCAAGGGCCAGGAACTGGTCGAACGTAACTGGCAGGCGCTGGCGCTGGCGCGCGAGTCGCTGTTCGAAGTCCCGCTGCAGCCGGTCAATGCCGCAAGCCCGAACCGCCCTCCGGTGGTGTCCGATGCGGCGCCTGATTTCGTGAAGACCGTGACGGCGGCGATGCTGGCCGGGCTGGGCGATGCCCTGCCCGTCTCTGCGCTCCCGCCGGATGGCACCTGGCCAATGGGCACCACGCGCTGGGAAAAACGTAACATTGCCGAAGCGATCCCCATCTGGAAAGAAGAGCTGTGTACCCAGTGCAACCACTGCGTGGCGGCCTGCCCGCACTCTGCCATTCGTGCCAAGGTGGTTGCACCGGAAGAGATGGAAACCGCGCCGGCCAGCCTGCATTCGCTGGATGTGAAATCTCGGGATATGCGCGGACAGAAATACGTTCTGCAGGTCGCGCCGGAAGATTGCACCGGCTGTAACCTCTGCGTCGAGGTCTGTCCGGCGAAAGACAGGCAGAACCCGGAGATCAAAGCCATCAATATGATGTCGCGTCTGGAGCATGTTGAAGAGGAGAAGGTCAATTATGACTTCTTCCTGAATCTGCCGGAAATCGATCGCAGCAAACTGGAACGCATTGATATTCGCACTTCACAGCTGATCACGCCGCTGTTTGAATACTCCGGCGCCTGTTCAGGCTGCGGTGAAACACCGTATATCAAGCTGCTTACCCAGCTATACGGTGACAGGATGCTGATTGCCAACGCTACCGGCTGCTCATCTATCTATGGCGGTAACCTGCCCTCCACGCCGTACACCACTGACGCCAACGGTCGCGGTCCTGCGTGGGCAAACTCGCTGTTCGAGGACAACGCCGAATTTGGCCTGGGCTTCCGCCTGACCGTTGACCAGCACCGCGCACGCGTGATGCGCCTGCTGGAACAGTTTGCCGGGCAGATCCCCGCCGGGCTCAATGACGCGCTTCACGCGGACGCGACGCCAGAGGTACGTCGTGAGCAGGTTGCTGAGCTACGTCAGGCGCTTCAGGGCGTGGCGGGCGCTGAACAGCTGCTGACCGACGCAGACGCGCTGGTTGAAAAATCAATCTGGCTGATTGGCGGTGACGGCTGGGCTTACGACATAGGCTTTGGTGGACTGGATCACGTGTTGAGCCTGACCGAAAACGTCAATATCCTGGTTCTGGATACGCAGTGTTATTCCAACACCGGTGGTCAGGCGTCGAAAGCGACGCCGCTTGGCGCAGTCACGAAATTCGGTGAACACGGTAAACGCAAGGCGCGCAAAGATCTCGGTGTGAGCATGATGATGTACGGTCACGTTTACGTCGCGCAAATCTCGCTGGGTGCCCAGCTTAACCAGACGGTAAAAGCCATCCAGGAAGCGGAAGCGTATCCAGGCCCGTCGCTGATCATTGCCTACAGCCCTTGTGAAGAGCACGGCTACGATCTGGCACTCAGCCACGACCAGATGCGTCAGCTGACCGCGACCGGATTCTGGCCGCTGTACCGGTTCGACCCGCGCCGTGCGGACGAGGGTAAGTTACCGCTGGCGCTGGATTCACGTCCGCCGTCAGATGCCCTGGCCGAGACGTTGATGCAGGAACAACGCTTCCGTCGCCTTAACGCGCAGCAGCCGGAAGTGGCCGAACAGCTCTGGAAAGACGCCGCGGCCGATCTGCAAAAACGTTATGATTTCCTGGCGCAGCTAGCGGGTAAAGCCGAAAAATCGACCAGCGACTAGTTTCTCAGCCCGGCGTGTCCGGGCTTTTTTTTGCCATAAAAAAACCCGGTGTATTCACACCGGGCGGATCCAGATAATCAATAAATATCTATTTAGCTTCCTAAATATTATTCACGCGAATTATGGATAAATAATCTTAAAGGCATATAACGCCGCCAAGAATAGCTTAATTAACGCCTGATTAATAATTTTAATTTATTATGTTTTGCATTAAAACATTCATCAAACAGATGACCATTACCATTGATTTATTCGGTTTAGATTTTACTTAGTTCGTAACAATTATAATTTATTACTCTTACACAGGAGTGATTTAGCATGAGACAACTTTCTCACTCGGGAAGTTCAACAGGTAATTAAATAAAAACAACTGCAAAGGAATATCACAATGCAAAGAAAAGTACTGGCCCTGATGATTCCGGCTCTGTTAATGGCTGGCGCAACTCATGCAGCAGAGATTTATAATAAAGACGGCAACAAATTAGATCTGTACGGAAAAGTAGATGGTCTGCACTATTTCTCCGATGATAAAGGCGCTGACGGGGATCAAACCTATATGCGTCTGGGCTTCAAAGGCGAAACCCAGATCAACGACATGATGACCGGCTACGCACAGTGGGAATACAACATTCAGGCCAATAACACCGAAGGGTCTGATAACCAGTCCTGGACGCGTCTGGCCTTCGCTGGTGTGAAGGTGGGCGACTACGGTTCCTTTGATTACGGTCGTAACTATGGCGTGCTGTACGACGTTGAAGGCTGGACCGATATGTTGCCTGAGTTCGGCGGTGACTCCTACACTAAAGCCGACAACTTCATGACCGGCCGTGCCAACGGCGTGGCCACCTACCGTAACACCGATTTCTATGGTCTGGTGCAGGGTCTGAATTTTGCGCTGCAGTATCAGGGCAAAAATGAAGACGCCAGCAATAACCAGGAAGGCACCAACAACGGTCGCGACACGCGTCACGAGAACGGCGACGGCTTCGGTATCTCGACTACCTATGACTTCGGCATGGGCATTACTGCGGGTGCAGCCTACACCTCTTCTGACCGTACCAACGAGCAGGTGATGAATACCACCGCGGGCGGCGACAAAGCGGATGCATGGACTGCGGGCCTGAAATATGACGCCAATAACATCTACCTGGCGGCAATGTATTCTGAAACCCGCAATATGACGCCGTACGGTGATAACACCGACGCCGTGGCGAACAAAACCCAGAACTTCGAAGTGACCGCGCAGTACCAGTTCGACTTCGGCCTGCGTCCGACCCTTTCATACCTCCAGTCTAAAGGTAAGGATCTGGGCAACGGTCAGGGCGATCAGGATCTGGTTAAATACGCTGACGTAGGCGCGACCTACTACTTCAATAAAAACATGTCCACCTACGTTGATTACAAAATTAACCTGCTGGATGAAGATGACAGCTTCTATAAAAACAACGGCATCGGCACGGATGATGTCGTCGCGTTAGGTCTGGTTTACCAGTTCTGATTGCCAGAGCCCGCATTATGATGCGGGCTCGATTTTTTTGAAGTACGTCACAAAAGACAGTTTCAGAAAAGGGTTGGTTGAAGGTAAGTTGAAAGAAAACGGGTTAAACTCAGGTGATAGCCCTTTCGTCACTAAGGATAACAGCGTTGTTTGGTCGTGTATCCCTTGCCGTACTTGCCCTTTTAGCCTTGCTGTGGATGGCGTTAATTTTTGATTTTGCTGATATTGTCGGGCATCTCGGCGCTGTGTTAACCCACCTTGATGGCGGTTAACAGGGTTTCCTGGAAAATAAAAAGCCACCAGCAGTGCCGGTGGCGGATAAACGCACAGGTCGCGTTATTTTTTCACCGGTTGAGGTTTTTTATCACCTGATTCAGGTGCCTCTCGCGGATCGTCTTTTTCAACACAGAGCATAGTCTCTCCTGTATCAGATAACCATTCTCCACTATAGCCAGGCTGATTAAAGAGTGGCCAGGCGGCAATCATGCCTGCTCTTCCCCTTTCTCGCGAAAAGTGAGATAGCCAAATACTCCACTTTCCCCATCCGAGGGATGGTTTACCCCGTCCATTACCTTCACCTCAGAGAAATCGAACGGTGAGACGTTTTCAAAGCAGGCAACATTCACGCCGTATTCGTTTGGATTCGAACGCCGCTGATGGTACGTGTAGATCCCGCACACTGAGCAGAAGAAGTGCCGTGCCGTTCCCGTGTTAAAACGGTACTCCGTGAGCTTATCCTCACCTTTTGTCACGGTAATCCCTGACAGCGGCGCAGAGACGACGACCGCACCCCGCATGCGACAAAAAGAACAGCTGCAGCGCCGCGCGGTATTCAGGCCATCCGTTAGCGCAACGGTAAAGGCCACCGCACCGCAATGGCACTGCGCCTTACGACATTCAGTCATGGGCTATACCCCTTTTCTCACCAGCTCGGCGGCTTTCACGAAAACCTCGTCTTCTACACCATCGCCTTTTTGCCTGCCGAGCCTGACCAGCTCATCGACGATACTGTTGCGATGGATCGGTTTTTGCGCTGAAACCAGCCCAATGACGGCGGCCCCAATCGCCAGCCCCACTAATCCGGTTTGTTCATCTTTGTTTTTCATATTCATGCTCCTGATACAACAAACAAGCGTAGCAGGAATACGGTAAAACGGAATGCCAGACACATGCTCTGTGAATATTATTTAAACAGCTCAGACAGGTACGACTTCTAAAATCGACAGATACGAACGGGTGTCTATTATTTTGTTCAACTTCAGATTGCTCTGTTCAAACAAGGCCTGATACTCAGACTCTGTTCGTGCCCGTCCGCCATCAAAGCTCGTTAACAGAAGAAGGTCAATTTCAAATCGTCCCTGCTCATTATTTTCTTTTTTAATAAGCGGCTCAAAAATTAATAGCCGGGAGCTTTCTTTCATAGCCTTTCTGCAGCATTGAAGGATCTGAATGGCCTTCCCATCAGGCCAGTCCATCAAAATATATTTAAGCATGTAAATGTCCGCTACAGGACAGGCTTCAAAAAAGCTACCCTCAACGGTCTTCCATCGACAATTATCCTTTAACAGGTGCAGTCGATTCCGCTCAAGCACGTCTTTTTGATCGAAGAGGATCCCCGTTAAGGTCGGATTTCGACGTAAAACGGCCAACAATAAGTTACCCAGCCCACCGGCGATATCGGCAACGACAGCGTTTTGAGGGAACGAATAGCTATCTGCGATGACTTCATTCTCTACGGATGACATAGAGGCCATACCCGCATGAAAAATGTTGCTGTCAGTCATCGTGTCATCATGCTGCCAGTAGTCGTAAAAAGGCTTGCCAAACAAATCATTAAAAACAGGTTTGCCTTGCAATATTTCATCCATTTTAGCCGCTGGCTGCCAGAATGTTGGGTCTGTCAGCATGAGCACCGCCGCACGCAAGGAAAATTCATGCTCAGAACAGAGGAATTGTGCTGAATGGCTAAGACTGTATTCAGCTTCAGATAATTCGTTGAACACCCCGCGAGAGGACAATAAGCGCATGATCCGATGAAGATAGTCGCCATCGACACTAAGCTCCTCCGCCAGTTGCGTAACGGATTTTTTTCCTTCAACCAGACGATCTGCGACCCCTAATACCGCGACCGCCCGAAGTGCTGCCTGCCAGACAAAACCCATGCTTTGCTCTAACAGACACATTCCCTCTTTACGGCTTAGTAAATCCAGACTATTACGTTGCGACATTTTCTGCTCCTTACCAGTAAAGATGTGCTGAACAACTAAAACGCCGCTAGCAAGCGTAAGTCTGGTAGTGAGCTTTATCCATAATGTCAGAAAGGATTATTTGTGCGGTTTCGTACCGTTTAGCATACAGTCCATTTCAATACGTAAAAAAACAGGGCCACTTACTCCTTATTTTGATTAATAACACCACGACACTATTATTTCATAAATGATTACCATGATAGAAGTAATACCTGTCGCGAGACAGACATCATCGTTAGAATCTCGGTGCCAGCCCGTATTTTGGCGTTTTGATATTTGCCGCCCAAATTTTGATATCGTTTTGCAGGAGAATAGTGAAATCAGATTTCAAATGCGTCACCATGCCATTGACGCTGTCCGCATCCACCACTGAAAAATGTTCAATTCTGTTCTGCCCTATCTGAACACAATCATATTTGGCGGGCAGGATTTTACCATTCACATTTAGCGGAAGGTTATTATCACCACAAAGGCCTTCAGTAATATATGACACCAGCAAGTTAGCGGATTTTCGCCCTGGCTGAGAAACACTCACCATGACGGGAAAGCCTTCCGAGGTTTGTGTCATATCATAAAGGACCGCATTTTTGATATACCAGGTATTATATTCCCGTTCCTGAAAAGCAGACCAGGAAGGCGCAGAAAAGACAGACAGCACTGCCAGTATAATAGAATTTATTTTCATGGGATGTTGTCTTCCTTGTTGTTGCACGTATTATTCAGATTGTGCAAAAAACAGCAACCACTTAAGAATAGTCCTACTACTATTGGCAGTGATGGAGGATTAATTAACGACGTGCGATGCGCCCCATTTCTTCGTTCCGGACGTTTACCCGCGTTATTTATCCCGATTCATCGTTCGAATCGCTTCCAGACCGACACGCTGTCCAAATGACAGCTCTAACGTATTTCCATCGGGATCGGCAAAAAAGACATAGTAGCCGACGGGATCGCCTACGTTCTCAGGCGCTTTCCTTAGCACGCCTTCAGCCGTGGCCATCGCGGTTTTTCTGTCAATTTCTTCGCGGGTCGCGCAGGCAATACCCAGATGCCCGAAGCTACCCAGCGGCGTATCGGTCACGGTATCGGCCTGTACAAGAACCAGTGCAAAAGGACGAGTATGGTCGCTAAGCCATGCCACTTTTCTTGCATCAGGCATATCGGGTTCACGCAAATGAATGACCTCCATACCGGCATAGCGACGATAGAAGGCAATACTCTTTTCCAGGTCTCTGACCATAAACGCGACATGAGTGAAACCTACATCAATCTCTTTCATTTTAAGATGTTACTCCCTTATCAACGTGGTGCTGGCATCTTAAAAGCTCAAGTTAACTTGATGTCAATACGTTCATAAAGAAGAAACAGGAGAGAAATGGTAAAGCACCGCCATCATGCCGATGCTGACCACGACGCTCAAGAAAAAGTAGGTTTTGAAGGGCTGCTTTTGGGTTTTATGGCGAAAAAGCTGCTGGCCCACAATGGCGCCAGGCCAACCTCCTGTCACGCCAAATACCAGCAATGTAGCTTCCGGTACCCTGCGCATCCCTTTACGCGCCGCCATTTTATCAGCGCCATACAGAGCCAACGTCAGCACATTGATCAGCAGAAACCATATCACCACAGGATTCGAGGCCAGAAAGCTACCGATCGCAGCAAAGATTAGGAGTAAGTAACAAAAGCGATTGAGGGTCATAGCACAAGCCACCGGGTTGTTGAGCGGTTTTGGAAGAGGGAGTATACGCTATCTTAGAAATGTTTCAGGCTGAAACGCTGATTGCGGGTTAAACCTCATTCCACCCTCACTTTAACTTTTGGCTTCGACAAGAGAACTTTGAGCAGCTCCTTGAAAGGAAGAGGTTTATAGAAGAAAAAACCCTGTAAAAAACGGATATGATTGCGTGTGAGGTAATCAAGCTGCTCTTCTGTTTCAACACCTTCCGCCACGATACTTATTGAAAGTTTTTTTGCCAACTCCAGCACCGAATCCAGGATCAACGTTGAATCCTCATTCGCGTTAACTCTGGCAACAAAGCTTTGGTCGATTTTAATGTAATCAATATGCAGCGCTTGCAGATAGGATAGACCTGAGTATCCCGTACCAAAGTCATCCAGGGCAATAGCAAATCCGTTGTTATGCAGCTCATTCAGGGTCTTGACGAGATGTTCATCGATGTGGAGCGGTTCGCGCTCGGTCACCTCAACGACAAGATTAAGATCCTGTTGAATAAAACTGTGTTTGTAGTGGAGGCACTCTTCAACAAAGGTGGACGCAACGATATGAGAAGCGCTGAAGTTCATCCCTACGTGGAACCCTTCTGGCAGCAATGTTGAAATAGAATTCATCTGCTTTGCAACCTGTCTCATTAAACTTTGAGTTAATGGAATAATTAACCCTGATTTTTCAGCGAGAGGAATAAAGGACGCGGGAGAAATAAACCCCGATTGCGGATGCTTCCATCTGGCCAGCACTTCTACGCCACGCAAGGTGCCCTCTTTTCCGCTCACGACGGGTTGGTAATAGGGAATAATTTCATTTCTGTAGATGGCAGTACGCAGCGATTCCTCAGGCGAAATATCCTTAGAGAGATAACGCTGCAAAAGATAAGCAGGAAGAGAGGAAATGAGCAACAGAAATAACAACACCCCACCGGCCTGGTCGAATAATCTCGTCAGGCTAAACAGAGGCGGAGCGTTAAATTGAATCGCGAAAGGAAAATCAGCATCTTTTACCGTCAGTACATCTTTGTTCGAATGGGCTGCCGTCAACACATCGCCTGATTGGCCTAAGATACGATCGCCGACGTTCAGTGAATATCCCACGCCGCGTAATGGCATATTCAGCGCATCCCGGATATGGCTGTCACTGATGCTCACCATGATTCGGCTTCCGGCATGGTTTGTCTGGTATAAGAGAACCGGCAGGCCGTTGACCGTACTTTTCGCTGGAACGAGTAGTAACGATGCTGCAGGCAGCGCTGAGCCGTTAACCAACAACACGCGGTTTCCCGGTAAGGAGGAGCACCAGACCGCATCTTTTTTCAGAATAACGATCGTTCTCAGATGTGGTTGTAATGCCGCTTCAGTGCCGAGCCGATACTGTCCTTCAGCATCACACTCATTCTCAGCAAGCTGCATTGCAATCTGGGTCGCATGACGGGCTTCTTTAAGAATGACATTCATGTTCCGCACGACATAGTGCGCCCCTGCAAGGCTGTCAGTCCGAGCAGAATACCAAACCTGTAAATTTATGATAAAAACGCCCAGCAAAAATATTGCCGTGGCTGCAGCTACGGGGATAGATGCATGGCGCATTTAGGGTTCTCGATTAGAGTGAGGTAACCGCTTCAGCGATGCTGAAGCGATTGAATTGTCATCGTCTTAATCATGGTAGATAACATAATAATTACCATGTCAGGCGTCGAAAATTTTCATTCAGACCCGAATATTTGGTCTGCTCCCATGGCGCAATAAACGACATCATCAAGGGGAAAGATAAAAGGCCACCGAATGGCAGCCCTGCTGATACGTTTTCATTAATTTCAGGTAGACTGAGAGCCAGATCAAAACGACACCCTGACACTTCATCGCAAGCCGCTTAAAGCGAGGCCACTTCCGTTTCTGGTAAATCAATGATAACCAGTGTGCCAAAACTGCCTGTTTCGACAGTATGGGGAGTGCCAGCTTTGGCTACATAAAGTTGTCCAGACGTTACAGAGATTTTTTTATCCTTCACGCTCAGCTCCAGACGTCCATCAATGACCAGTAACCCCTCGTCATACTCATGAACCTCTTCAATCACTGAGCGTTCATCCATTCGTAAAACTTTGAGATTCGCAGTTCCAATGCGGCCTAATACATGAGAGTGCCAGGCCTCCGGTAATGCAAGTGCTTCGGTTTTGAGGTCATAAAGCGACATAACGTCATTCCTTTTGATGTTCGTTTAACGCTCTTATGCCATACAAGTTTCCTCCCGTCATAGAACAAATATGGAAAACCAGGACGAGTAATGTGCTATAGGAGGCCTTGAAACCACAGCGCACGCTGACAGCGTTGCAACGCCAGTATAACCTCGCTGCAAAACGTGCTGGCATTCGCCGCCGGAATCCGTACCATACGCGGCATACAATTTTTGCCCCTGCTGGCTCCGAAGGTAGTACTCAATGCAAGAGAATCAAGAGATTAACAAAAAAGAGCAATACAACCTGAACAAACTGCAAAAGCGACTGCGCCGTAACGTGGGCGAAGCCATTGCAGACTTCAACATGATTGAAGAAGGCGACCGCATCATGGTTTGCTTGTCAGGGGGTAAAGACAGCTACACCATGCTGGAGATCCTGCGTAATCTTCAGCAAAGTGCGCCGGTGAAATTTTCCCTGGTGGCGGTCAACCTTGATCAGAAGCAACCGGGTTTCCCGGAGCACATTCTGCCGGAATACCTCGAGAAGCTGGGCGTTGAGTACAAAATCGTCGAAGAAAATACCTACGGTATTGTGAAAGAGAAAATCCCGGAAGGGAAAACCACCTGCTCTCTGTGCTCTCGCCTGCGCCGCGGCATTCTGTATCGTACCGCGACGGAGCTGGGCGCGACCAAAATTGCGCTGGGCCATCACCGCGACGATATCCTGCAAACGCTGTTCCTCAATATGTTCTACGGCGGCAAAATGAAAGGCATGCCGCCTAAACTGATGAGCGATGACGGTAAACACATTGTGATCCGCCCGCTTGCCTACTGTCGTGAAAAAGACATTGAGCGTTTTTCTCAGGCTAAAGGGTTCCCGATCATTCCATGTAACCTTTGCGGCTCTCAGCCGAACCTGCAGCGTCAGGTGATTGGCGACATGCTGCGCGACTGGGATAAGCGTTATCCGGGTCGTATCGAAACTATGTTCAGCGCGATGCAGAACGTTGTCCCTTCCCATCTCGCGGATGTAGAACTGTTCGACTTCAAAGGCATTAACCATGACTCAGACGTGGTGAATGGCGGCGATCTGGCGTTTGACCGGGAAGATATTCCCATGCAGCCAGCCGGCTGGCAGCCGGAAGACGATGACAATCAGTTTGAAGAGCTTCGTCTGAACGTGCTTGAAGTGAAGTAAGCGAGTAGCGTCTCAGAAACATCTTCTGAGACGCTTGATGCTTTATTTCAGCAGACGTACGCGACAGGTTTTACCCTTGATTTTCCCGTTCTGCAGCTGCTTCCATGCCTTATGGGCCACCGCCTGGCGAACCGCTACGTAGACATGCGCCGGATGAACCGCAATCTTACCGATATCCGCTCCGTCCAGACCCACATCCCCGGTCAGCGCGCCTAATACGTCACCTGGACGCATCTTGGCTTTTTTACCGCCATCAATACACAGCGTCGCCATTTCGGCTTCCAGCGGCACCAGGCTGACGCCAGCAGGGGCATTCATCCAGTTCAGCTTCATCTGCAGCATCTCAGAGAGAATATTGGCGCGCTGCGCCTCTTCCGGTGCGCAGAGGCTGATCGCCAGACCGCTGTTTCCTGCACGTGCGGTACGGCCAATACGGTGCACGTGCACTTCAGGATCCCACGCCAGCTCAAAGTTCACCACCAGCTCAAGGGATTTAATATCCAGACCGCGCGCAGCGACGTCGGTTGCGACGAGAATACGGGCGCTGCCGTTAGCGAATCGAACCAGCGTCTGATCGCGATCGCGCTGTTCCAGATCGCCATGCAGCGACAGTGCGCTCTGCCCGGCGGCATTGAGGGTATCACAGACCGACTGACAGTCTTTTTTGGTATTACAGAACACCACGCAGGAGGCCGGCTGATGCTGGCTTAGCAACTTCTGCAGGAGCGGAATTTTCCCCTGCTGCGAGGTTTCAAAGAACTGCTGCTCGATAGCGGGCAGCGCATCTACGCTGTCGATTTCAATGGTGAGTGGATTTTTCTGCACGCGGCCACTGATGGCGGCGATAGCGTCCGGCCAGGTTGCGGAGAACAGCAGCGTCTGGCGATCGGCAGGTGCGAAACGGATCACCTCGTCAATCGCATCGCTGAAGCCCATATCCAGCATCCTGTCTGCCTCATCCATCACCAGCGTTTGTAAGGCATCCAGCGAGACGGTGCCTTTTTGCAGATGATCGAGCAGGCGGCCAGGCGTGGCGACAATAATGTGCGGCGCATGCTGGAGTGAATCACGCTGCGCGCCGAACGGCTGTCCGCCGCAGAGGGTTAAAATCTTGGTATTGGGCAGGAAACGCGCCAGGCGACGCAGTTCACCCGCAACCTGATCTGCCAGTTCGCGGGTCGGGCACAGCACCAGAGACTGGGTCTGAAAAAGCGCCGCATCGATATGCTGCAACAGGCCGAGGCCGAATGCCGCCGTTTTCCCGCTGCCCGTTTTCGCCTGTACGCGCACGTCACGGCCCTCGAGGATGGCAGGCAACGCGGCCGCCTGAACAGGCGTCATCGTGAGGTATCCCAGCTCGTTGAGGTTATCGAGCTGGGCAGCGGGCAAAACATTCAGGGTAGAAAAAGCGGTCACAATAGTCTCTCGTGGTCATCTTTGCAGTCAGATGGCGCGTATCCTCGCAGATCTCGCGGTTCGATGCGACAATTTAATCGGTTCTTCATCTGGCGGCGGGTCGGGCATCGGCTGCGGGCGCGGGATGGAATCGGGCATGGGCACCGGATCGCTGGGGATAGGATCGGATTGACGCGATTGTTGCAGTAGCAGAGCGTTCAGGATGCTCATCATTCCCTCCAGAATTTACTGTCGTCCCTTTTAGGGTAGACGTTGAGAATCAGGAGGCAAAAAAAAGCCGACTATGAAGTCGGCGTCGTACGAATCAATTGTGCTATGCAGTAATTCAAAAAAGGAAGTAAGACAATATGGAGCGCAACGCCCATCGCTTGACGTTGCATTCACCTGCGGGAGTAATATTGCACCTTACGGGGTAGATGTTTATTGACCTCGCTCAATTAAAAGAGCGTTTTGATCCCGGTAAAAGCTGGAAAAAGCGTAAATTTACAGCCATTTACTACGATGCAACCACCATGCAACACCGCCAATCAAAACAACTAACATGACGCAAAACGCGGTAAAACCATAGCGATAGGCATTGCCCGGAATACCGCCCAGGTTTACGCCAAACAGCCCGGTAAGAAACGTGCTGGGCAAAAAGACCATCGCCATCAGGGACATCGTGTAGGTTCTTCTCGCCAGCGACTCCTGCATCACCTGCGCGATCTCGTCCGCCATCACCGCCGTTCTGGCAATACAGGAATCAATCTCGTCCAGCCCGCGCCCCAGCCTGTCGGCAATATCCTGCATTCTGCGTCGCTGATCGTCATTCATCCAGCCGAGTCTTTCGCTGGCCAGACGCGCGTACACGTCGCGCTGCGGCGTCATATAGCGGCGCATCACAATTAGCTGCTTACGCAACAGGGCCAGAAAACCGCGCGGCGGGATCTGCTGATCGAGCAGGTTATCTTCCAGGTCGATGATTTTGTCGTGCAGTTCTTCGATAAACTCGCTCGCGTGATCGGTAAGCGCGTCACAGACGTCCACCAGCCAGCTGCCGCAGTCGATCGGCCCGGTGCCCTCTTTCAGGTCGTTGACGATGTCATCCAGCGCCAGGACTTTACGCTGTCGGGTGGAAACGATCAGCCCATCGTCCATGTAGACCCGCATCGCAACCAGCTGGTCCGGACGTTCATCCGTGCTGCCATTAATGCAGCGCAGGGTGATCAGCGTACCGTCCCCCATTCGGCTCACGCGCGGCCGCAGGCTTTCACCCGCCAGCGCATCGCGCACGTTATTTGGCAAGAGCGGGGTCGAAGCGAGCCAGTCAGCGCTGTCCGGGTGGGTATAGTTCAGATGTAGCCAGCAGGGATGCGCACTGTCGATAACATCATTGTCTTCCAGCGGTCGAGCACCGCCGCGACCATCCAGCACCCACGCAAAAACTGCGTCAGGAACGTTAAGTTCAGATCCTTTAATGCTTTCCACAGCGCCTCCACCTTTTTAGCTCTTTTGGTGTCAGTCTAGCTTCCATCAGAGGTTAAGCAACAACTATGTCTCCCATCGCGCTGATATCGTTCAGGAAATGTACATGCTGGCCAGAGGCATAAAAAAAGCCTGGCATGCCAGGCTTTGAGATTCAGTCAGAGAGAGTGCTCTGGCCGCTGGAGGAAGGATGGCGAGCCGCCTGGTAATGAGGAAGAAGAGCCCTGGTCAAGTCTGAAATTACGCGTGCGGGCCTGCAGCTCAATGACCTGATTGCGCAGGACATCAGAGGATCCGTTGAGTTCCTCAGCCATCGCCACGTTGCTTTGCGTGACCCGCTCCAGCTCCGAAAGCGCCAGCGTGATCTGAGAAATGCCTTTTTCCTGCTCTGATGTCGACGCGGAAATGTCGTCCATCAAGCGACTGACATTCCCCGAGCCCGTCACGATTTCATGCATATTCTTCTCTGCCTGCGACACAACGGTAGCGCCCTGCGTGACGTTACTGCTGGTGACTTCAATCAGCGCTTTGATATTCTTCGCGGCCTCTGCGCTGCGGTGTGCCAGGTTTCTGACCTCTTCCGCAACGACAGAAAAACCTTTTCCATGATCGCCCGCCCTTGCCGCCTCAACGGCCGCGTTGAGCGCCAGAATATTGGTCTGGAACGCAATGCCGTCAATCAACGAAATAATCTCCGTCATCTGCTGGGCGCATTCGGTAATGGACTGCATATTGTTGGCGACCTGCCCCATCAGTTCCCCGCCCTTGCGCGCCTGCAGCGTCGCCACATTAGCCTGTTCGCTCGCCAGGCGGGTGTTATCGGCATTGTTTTTGGTACTCGCCGCCATTTGCTCCATGCTGGCTGCGGTTTGCACTAAAGACGCAGACTGCTGCTCGGTTTTCACCGAAAGCTGAGCGCTACGTGCCGAGAGTTGATCCGATAAGGTCATCGCGGTCTGCGACGACGCCCTGATCTCGCGCACCAGCGTCGCAATGTTGCCGGAGAGGCTGTTTATCCCCGGGATGAGTCGGCCGGCACAGTTATTGCCAAACTCAGGGATAGAGACACCAAGATTACCTGCTGTCACCTCTTCAATACTCTTCTTCACCGTATTGATCGGCGTCACAAGATACTTCGTCATATAGACCCAGAGCAAAAATAGCGCAATGAAGTTGATGACATTAAGCGAAATAAAGAGAGAAGGATTGCTGGAAAATAGAACAATGACACCTGCATCCACCAAAAAAAGAGATAAAAGGAACCCAATAATAAAGGTCCTGACACTAATATTTTTTAGCATGATAATACCCACGTTTTATATTTTGGTCGGCATTAAGACTTATAGCATTGGCTCAGACGTTTTTCCTCGCAAACTTCACGGGTTTGTTTTTTCGCCGTTAGCATCCTGAGATTTGTCTTAAGTCAGACAAAAAGAGTGTATTAGTGAAAATGTTATGCGCAGGATGCTGTGATACTGGTCTCTCGCCATCTTAAGCGATAGTATCGCCCGCGGTGAGACGATACGATCGCCCTCATATTTAAGGAGCTTTGCTACTTTTATCCGTTTTTGTTTAGCAATGCTTAATACATTAACAATGGAATATATTTTATATTCTTAATAAGTTTTAGAGTATTAATATGACTGGTCATTTTTCACGATAAATAACTAATATGGTTTGAATGCGCATGTTCGTTGCCCGATAAAGATGTACCCGGCAGGCGAAATCGGTAACCCTCTCAGGCGTGGGATTGCATAATGCTCAATATATCGTGGGACCCTGTGTTAATCGCTATCTCTTATCTGGTGGCGTTTATCGCCTCCTTTGTGGCGCTGGACAGCGCCGGAAAGATCCCCCTTTCCAGCCGAAAGGCTGCCCTGTTCTGGCGTATTGCCGGTGGGGTTACGCTGGGCATTGGCATTTGGTCGATGCACTTTATCGGCATGCTGTCGATGCAAATGCCCATGATGATGAGCTACGACCTCTGGTTAACCCTTGCATCGCTAGGCGTCGCGGTTATTGCGTCGACCACGGCCCTTGATATTGCCGTCGCGGGAAAAAAACGGTCTCTTTTTCGCCCCATCGTTGCCACCGCGATCCTGAGCGCAGGCGTAGTATCCATGCACTATATCGGTATGGCGGCCCTGATGCTGGATGGCAGCATCATCTGGGATCGCCGTATTGTGGGGTTGTCCGTGGTCATTGCCGTGGTGGCTTCCGGCACGGCGCTGCGGCTGGCTTTCCGTCTGCGAGATAAACACAAAGGCGTCTTTATCGATCGTCTTCTCGCGGCCCTGGTCATGGCCGCCGCCATTTGTGCGATGCACTATACCGGCATGAGTGCCGCGCATTACCCGGAAATGTCGCATACCCTCCCCGGCGGGATCGGCGAACTGGGGTTATCCATCTGGGTTTCGGTCACCACGCTCTGCCTGCTTGGCGTGATGTTAATTATTTCCCTTGTCGATTCTCACCGACGTACCGGCCGGCTGACGGACAATCTGCGGCAGCTCAATCGTCAGCTTGAGCTACAGGCGCGCTTTGACGCGCTCACCGGACTCGCGAATCGCCACCAGATGGATCTCCGTATGCAGGACTGCCTGCGCAGCGCGTTGCTGAGTAACAGGCAATTTGCCGTCATTTTCCTGAACGTCGATCATTTCAAACGCGTCAACGATACCTGGGGTCATAGCGTCGGCGATGAGTTATTGATCACCGTCGCACAGCGCATCACGGCCCGACTCACGCGTGAGATGACCCTGGCAAGACTGGGAGGAGACGCCTTTATCCTGCTGGTGCCGGAATGTGATGACGACAAGCTCAACGCCCTGCTCACTTCACTGCTCGGGGATGTACGACGCCCTCTGTCTGTTTGCGGACATACGTTGAGCACGACGATCAGCGCGGGCGTCAGCCTCTATCCTCAGGATGGCGAAACGCTGCACGAGCTCAAACTTAAGGCGGATGCAGCCTTACATCATGTCAAAGACGATGGGCGCAACGGCTGGGCGATTTATCAGTCCGAGATGTCAACAGCGATCCCGGCGAAACCCGGTTTCCTGCAGGAACTTTCTCAGGCGCTTGAACGCGATCAGTTTGAACTGTGGTACCAGCCCACCTGGCATGCGGGAGAGAAAACCATTCATGGTTTTGAAGCCCTTCTGCGCTGGCGGCATCCTGAGCAAGGCGTTGTACTGCCAGGTCTGTTTATCCCCTCGCTCGAGCAAACAGGCTTAATTATCCCGGTGGGCAACTGGGCCATTGAAGCGGCATGCCGGCAGCTGCATTTCTGGACTGAACAAGGGTTCAGCCAGTGGACGTTGTCGCTTAACCTATCCCCCGTCCAGTTCGAACAGCCGGACATTTTCCCTATCATCTCGTCGATGCTGGAAAAATATAACTTGTCTCCGTCCCGGCTGATCCTTGAGGTAACTGAGAGCACCGCACTTAAAAATCTCGACCGCAGCATTGAGTTGCTCAATACGTTTAATCACGCAGGGATCACCGTCTCGATTGATGATTTCGGTACGGGCTATTCCAACCTGCTGATGCTGAGCGTGCTTCCGGCTAAAGAACTTAAGATCGACAGAAGCTTCGTAACCTCGATGCTGGAAAATGAAAAAAGCTACAAGCTGGTTGAAACCATCATCAGTATCGCCCGGACCATGGAAATGAATGTGGTGGCAGAAGGGATCGAAACGGAAGAACAGGAGGCGGTCCTCACCCGTCTCGGCTGCGATTATCTGCAGGGGTACCTTTTCTCCCGCCCCTTACCTGCCGAACAGGTACCGTGGCTGCTGCTGCAAATAAACTCGGACAAACAAATTATACCAATTGGTAAAATTCATTCGGAAAACGCATTTGCTTCACAAAAAAATCATGCCTGACGGGATGAAGTGGAGTATGTTTCAAAGCAGTACACGCGAGTCAATTCTGTCATACATGTCAGCCACAGTGTGCCAATGAACAGGAAATGCCTATGTCGCAACCTTGTTTTGATGCGTTGAATGTAATTAAAACACCCGTGTGGCTCATTTCACCCGTGTCGGAACAGATCATTTTTGCGAATGTGGCCGCAACGCAGGTCATGGGGGATAAAACGCTCGATGACCTGCGCAAAGGCACCTATTCTGCGAATGCGCAACCCCTCCTGTCGATGTATGTACCTGAACTGAAAACAGATCAGGAGATCGTCGAAATCTGGACAATCAGCTGGGATGGCCAGGATACGCCGTTAAGCTGTCGTCTCTCGCTTGCCCACTACGCCCCCTGGGGTGACGTGATTGTTTTCGAGGGGACCTCACCACAATTACTCTCAGGATTGAAGGCCAGCCGTTCCGCCACCTACCGGCGGAAAAAACAGGGATTTTATGCGCGCTTTTTTCTGACCAACAGCGCCCCGATGCTGCTGATCGATCCTGCCCGCGATGGTCAAATCGTCGATGCGAATCTGGCCGCACTCAATTTTTATGGCTATTCACACGACGACATGTGCAGTAAGCATACCTGGGAAATTAATACCCTGGGGCGGGATGTGATGCCCATTATGACGGCGATTGCCGCGCTGCCCGGTGGTCATAAGCCGCTCAATTTTGTTCACCGCCTGGCCGATGGATCCACCCGCCACGTTCAGACGTATGCCGGGCCCATTGAGATCTACGGCGACAAGCTGATGCTGTGCATCATTCACGATATCACCGAGCAGAAAAGGCTGGAGCAGGAACTGGAGCATGCGGCGTTACGTGACTCCATGACCGGGCTACTCAACCGGCGCCAGTTCTATGCCATTACCGACCAAAACAGCCTCAATTATCTTCCTGCGCAACAGCAATTTAGCCTGCTGCTGGTGGATACCGACCATTTCAAAAATATTAACGATCTGTTCGGTCATCTGAAAGGTGATGAGGTGCTTATCGCCCTCTCGCGAACGCTCGAAGCCTGTAGTCGGGAGGGCGACATGGTGTTCCGCTGGGGTGGCGAAGAGTTCGTAATTCTGCTGCCGCGCACTTCTCTCGACACCGCGTTGCAGATTGCCGAGTCGATCCGTGCAGCCGTAGCCCGCATTACGATTCCGGGCTTACCGCGGTTTACCGTCAGCATTGGCGTGGCGCGGCACGATCAGGGGGAGAGTATTGATGAGCTGTTTAAGCGTGTGGACGATGCCCTGTATCGCGCTAAAAATGACGGACGCAATAAAGTCCTTGCTGCATGAAACTGGAGTATCCAGTAAAGCCCCGCTACAATGCCCACCTCGAATCAATTAGCTTCAGGTGGGTTAAAGCTGCAATGGAAAAAACAGAAATAATACTCACCTTAATTATTTTACTCCTTATTATATTTGGTTTCTGGTTTATTTTTAGCGGCGAGATCTGGTATCTCGTCGAATTTCTTGAAAATATTCTTTACCCGACCTTCGACGCACCGTAACGCACGTTTAATCGCTTGTTTCACCTACCGAATATGTCAGGTATCTGCTTCCCTTACAGCCGCGTAAAATACGCGGCGTTATCCTCCAACAACGTTGATAACGAATCACTTATTCATTTGCTTATGTTGCCCGTGCTCTGACGGGCTTTTTTATTTCCGGCAATTCAGCCACGCCAGGCTATATCTTAATCATCTTTATTGAAAAAGGTGAGGAATGATGAGCAAGAAGATCCTGATGCTGGTTGGCGACTACGCCGAAGATTACGAGACCATGGTGCCTTTTCAGGCTTTGCAGATGATTGGCCATCAGGTGGATGCAGTCTGTCCCGATAAACCAAAGGGCGACTACATCATGACGGCAATCCATGATTTCGACGGCGCCCAGACCTATAGCGAAAAACCCGGTCACCGCTTTACCCTCAACGCCGACTTTTCCACCGTCAAGGAACAGGATTACGACGCGCTGCTCATCCCCGGCGGGAGAGCGCCCGAGTATCTGCGGCTAAATGAGGACGTATTAAAGCTGGTGCAGGCATTTGACGCCGCGCGTAAGCCGATTGCGGCAGTGTGCCACGGCCCGCAGCTGCTCGCTGCCGCGGGCATCCTGAAAGGACGAACCTGTAGCGCCTACCCGGCCTGCGCGCCTGAGGTGCGCCTCGCCGGAGGACACTACGCCACTATCGGCATCGATCAGGCCCACGTAGACGGCAACCTGGTGACGGCTCCCGCCTGGCCCGCGCATCCGCAGTGGCTGGCGAAGTTTAGTGCGTTATTAGCACAATAGCGCGCCGGTATCAGCCCGAGCGAATACCGTGCGGGTGGAGCGGAGCCATGTTTTCAGGACTGGCGCGAGGATGCGTCAGTTCTCGTTTTAACCGTTGGCACATCCCGCTTTCTCCCCGAAGAGCGCTGTGATATTAGCCCATCAACACCTGCAGGGCATCCTGCCGATTGGCCTTAATAGAAAAAATACGATCCATCCTGGTCAGCTTAAAGAGATCGTTTGTATTGCTGTTAAGCGAACACAGCACCAGCTCACCCTTGCCGTTTAAACTCTTGAGTATGGATACCAGCGCGCCGAGACAGCTGCTGTCAATAAAATCTACGTGGCTGAAATCCAGCAATATCTTTTTATTACTTTTTTCAATCACCTCCAGCACCTGCTGCTTAAAGGTCTGCTCGACAGAAGCATCCAGCCTGCGAACCAGCGGAACGACAATCTGTACGTCATTTTCACTCTGTATTTCAAAGTTCATAATCACCCTCACATCAGGCGTAACGTGTTCCCGAATGCAGATCTTAGTGCACCGGCATCGCTCCCGGAAGGCAACCGGAAGCATGACCCTCAGCAATTTATTCCCCAAATATCCCTTGCATATCCCTGAATGGTTCTGTCACTCGAAAACTCCCCCATTCGGCTAATATTTAGCAACACTTTTCGATGCCACTGGCGGGGATGTTCAAAATCCGCCATTGCCTGACGTTGGGTTTGACTGTAGCTGTCAAAATCCAGCAGATGACAATAATGATCGGCTGTTGTCAACATATGGTGTAGCTGTGCAAAAATTTCACGATCCGCGGTAAATTCGCCAGAAATAAGCGTATCCACTATACGCATCATTCGAGGATCGCTCTGACGATAGAAACGATTATTATCGCCATTTGAACGCATTTCATTGATTTCTTCAGCCGTCGCGCCGAAAAGATAGAAGTTTTCTACCCCAACAGCATTAAGAATTTCAATGTTGGCACCATCATACGTACCCATTGTTAACGCACCATTCAGCGCGAACTTCATATTACTGGTTCCAGATGCCTCCGTACCTGCTGTGGATATTTGTTCAGACAGGTCTGTTGCCGGTATTATGCTTTCGGCTAAGGAGACTTTGTAATCCTCAAGAAAAATGACTTTCAGCTGTCCGGCAATACGCGCATCGCTGTTGATTTTATTCGCAACAGCATTAATTAACTGAATAATAAGCTTTGCCATTCGATAACCGGGTGCCGCTTTACCTGCAAAAAGATGCACCTTAGGCGCTATGGTTCTCCCATTCTCTTTAATATCAATATAGAGAGAAATGACGTGAAGAATATTCAGAAGCTGGCGCTTGTATTCGTGAATGCGTTTTACCTGACAATCAAACATTGCCATAGGGTCCAACATAATCCCATAACGTTGTGAAACAATCTGGCTCAGCGCGGATTTATTTTTGAATTTAATGCCGCGGATATGATCGATCACCCCCGTATCATCCGCATGCTTCTCCAGCTGTCGAAGCATATGTAAATCCGTCGGCCATCGGGTACCCAATTGCTGATTCAGAAACGCGGCAAGATTTGGGTTAGCCTGCTGCAACCATCTGCGCGGCGTAATGCCGTTGGTCTGATTAATGAATTTATCTGGCGTAATAAAATAAAAATCGGGTACCAGGTGCGTTTTGATAAGCTCGGAATGGAGCATCGCCACCCCATTTACACAATGACTCCCGACGATGGCAAGATTTGCCATCCTGATACTTTTCTCGTTGTCCCCCGAAAACAGTGACAAGGAGGTCAATAAGTGCGGTTTGTCTGGCCATCGGGAGGCGACATCCGCAAGAAAACGATGGTTAATCTCAAAAATAATCTGCAAGTGCCGTGGCAACAGTTTTTCAAACAAAGCCACTGGCCAGGTTTCCAGGGCCTCAGGCATCAGCGTGTGGTTCGTGTATGCACAGGTTCTTTGGGTGATATCCCAGGCCTGGTGCCAGGGAAGGTTATGTTCATCTACAAGTATTCGCATCAACTCGACAACAGCCAGCGCGGGATGCGTATCATTAAGCTGGATAGCAACATGCTTCGGCAATAAAGAAATATCCGTTTCAATTTCAGTATATTCACGAAAAATATCACGCAAAGTACATGCCACAAGAAAATACTCCTGAGTAAGTCTGAGCTCCTTACCTGAGAGAATTTCATCAGAAGGATAGAGTATTTTTGAGATATTTTCAGAAGCTATTTTTTCACTAACTGCTTTTATATAATCGCCATGATTGAAAATATGAATATTGAAAGAGTTAGAAGCTACGGCACTGTATAAACGAAGTTTATTAGTGGTGTTACCTCTGTAACCAGAAACGAAATAATCATTAGGAATGCCTACTATTGTATTCCATCCCATCCACATTGGATTGTAATTACCATTAACATCATCTGAATGTTCAATGAAACCACCAATGGGGATCAGCATAGACTGGCTATGGTGTTCAACTAGCCAGGGGGAATGCATGGAATGCCAGTCATCTGGATGCTCGACTTGCTGACCATTCTCAAACGTCTGCCTGAATAAACCATATTCGTATTTGATACCATGCCCTGAAGCAGCAATATCTAACGTAGCCATAGAATCGATGAAGCAGGCGGCCAGGCGCCCTAACCCCCCGTTCCCAAGTGCCGCATCGGGTTCTTCATCAAAAATATTATCAAAATCAAATCCGAGTTCATTGACAACCTTACGCATATCATCTAGCAAATTCATATTCATCAGGTTGTTACGCAATGACTGCCCGAGTAAAAATTCCATTGAGAGATAATAAACGCGTTTTTTCTTTCCAGCGCGCTGCCGGGCCTGACTATCGAGAAAGCGATCTTGCTGAAAATACCGCACTGCCAGCGCCACAGCATTGAATATATCGCCGTTGGTAGCCTTGTCCAGGCTAACGCATAACGTATATTTTAATTGTGTTTCGACAAGTTCACGCAACTCTCTGTTAGTGAAAGACATATTGACCTCACTGGAGTTACTGCATGTTTTTAATATGCAGAACACAAGATATTATTTTGTTCAAGTGTAGATGGCGATTTTCAACACATGCAATTTTTACCCACAATTACGTATTGTGTTTTTTGAATCGCATGATAAATATCAGCGCGAGTATCGTCAGGAAAGTGCTATTTTCTGCTGTGGCGGGAGAGGATCAGAAGGAGCAACTGGCGCTAAACTCCGCGCCAGTTCTGGATTTTGTAGTAGTTAAGTCCTGGGCGTCAGTGTTTCTCAATATACATTGTCCGGCTATACGCCACGTCTTCCGGGTTATTGATGGGGTAGCCTTTCACCCAGGGCTTAATCAGACGACCATTGGTGTACTGATAAATTGGCGCGATGGGCGCTTTCTCCATGAGGATTTTCTCCGCCATGTTGTAGTCCGTATTACGCGCTTTCGCCGTGGTTTCCAGCGTCGCCTGATGGATAATTTTATCGTAGGCTGGCTCATTGAAACGCGAGATATTGCCGCTGTGGGTTGAGGTCAGCAGGGACAGGAAGGTCGATGGCTCGTTGTAATCGCCTACCCATGACGCGCGGATCACATCAAAATTACCGGTATTACGGCTGTCGATATAGGTTTTCCACTCCTGGTTTTGCAGCTTGACGTCCACACCGAGATTTTTCTTCCACATTGACGCCACCGCAATGGCGATTTTCTGGTGGTTTTCCGAGGTGTTGTACAGCAGGGTCAACTTCAGCGGACGCTGAGGACCGTAGCCTGCGGCCTGGAGCAAGGTTTTCGCCTGAGCATTCAGCTCCTGCTGCGACATCTGCTCGAACGGTGAAGGTTCAGGCGTGAAGCCCGCCGTCACGTCAGGAGTGAAATGCCAGGCCGGCTTCTCACCGGTACCTAATACCTTCTCCGCCATAATGCGGCGATCGATGGTCATGCTCAGGGCAAGACGAACCCGTGCATCGGCCGTCGGGCCCTTTTGCGTGTTAAACGCGTAGTAATAGGTTCCGAGCTGAGGCGGCGTATACACCTGTCCCGGAATGTCCTTCAGGAGCTTCTGATACATGTTTTTCGGGAACGATTCGGTGATATCAATATCCCCCGCCAGATAGCGTTTGGTGGCGGATGATTCCTGATTGATCGGAATGAAGGTCACTTTTTGCAGGACTGTTTTCGCATTGTCCCAGTAGTGAGTATTCGGAACGACAACCAGTTTTTCATTCACCACGCGGTCGTTCAGGACGTATGCGCCATTGCCCACCAGGGCACCCGGACGCGTCCACTCTTTACCGCTTTCAACGTTCGCTTTTTGTACCGGATAGAAGGCAAAGTTTGCCGTCAGGTTGCTGAACCACGGTAGCGGTTTGTCCAGCTGGACGCGTAAGGTTCTGGCATCCACCGCCGTCACGCCCAGGGTGTCAGGCGCCGCTTTACCATCGATAATGGCCTGCGCGTTGTTGATACCCGCCAGCGCCGCAAACCAGGCAAACGGAGACGTGGTTTTCGGGTCAACCAGACGCTGCCAGCTGTAGACAAAATCCTGCGCGGTGACGGGCGTACCGTCAGACCATTTCGCGTTGTCACGCAGGGTGAACGTCCAGATACGGTTATCGTTGCTCTGCCAGCGCGTCGCCACGCCCGGAGTGAGTTCCCCCTTCTCGTTCTGATTCACCAGCCCTTCGAAAAGATCGCGAATCACCTGAATCTCGGGCAACCCCACCGCTTTTGCCGGATCGAGCGAGGCAGGTTCGTCTTTAATATGCCTGACCAGCTCCTGTTTTTGCGCCAGTACCGTGCCCTGCGGCACATCAGCAGCGTATGAGAGTGTAGAGAGCCCGCACAGACACAGTGCGGTAAAAAGACGCGAAACAGGATGCTTCATAAGATCCCCTTTAATAAATTCAGGTAACAAGCAGATGCGTAATTATTTGTTTCGACAATAAGAAATGCAAATAACTTACGCCTGAATAGTGATTTAAGGCAATTCTCAGCCGTTACGGAAACTATTTGATTAACAGCGGCTTTTGCACAACACTGCCAGTAGAGACTTTTTTATCAGGATTTCGTATGGCAACCACCCGACCACGCGCGGAACGCGGCGCCTTTCCTCCGGGCGCTGAACAATATGGCCGCTCATTTTTAGGCGCATCGCTGATCTGGTTCCCGGCACCCGATGCCGATCGCGACAGCGGTTTGATCATTGCCGGCACGCACGGTGATGAGAACTCGTCTGTCGTCACGCTCTCGTGCGCGCTGCGGACGCTGACGCCGTCATTACGACGCCATCATGTGATTCTTGCCGTGAATCCGGATGGCTGCCAGCTTGGCTTACGGGCAAATGCGAGGGGGGTCGACCTGAACCGTAATTTCCCGGCGGCAAACTGGCGCGCCGGAGAAACGGTGTATCGCTGGAACAGCTCAGCCGAGGAGCGGGACGTGGTGCTGCTGACGGGAGACAAGCCCGGCTCGGAGCCAGAAACGCAGGCGCTGTGCCAGCTTATCCATAAGATCCACCCCGCCTGGGTTGTCTCCTT
>NZ_QPFW01000203.1:0-29083 GCF_008122455.1 Enterobacter sp. C6 | reverse complement strand
GCTCACCGTTGCGAGGTGGCGTATATTACGCTTTCCTCTTTCAGAGTCAACCCGTTATTTCAGGATTTTTTCTCTTCAACCGAACCGCTTGTTGTGTGAAGTGATTCACATCCGCCGTGTCGATGGAGGCGCATTATAGGGAGTTCTCCGCAGGCCGCAACCGCTAAATGACAGAAAAATGACTGACTGCTGCATTCCACAGCAAAACCCCGCCTTATACCTTTTTACACACAGACTTATCCACAAAGATACGAAAAAGTGAAAATGTGCGAGCGTTGCGCAAACGTTTTCGTTAAAATGCTCGCGCTTAACAAGGATGCCTCGTCAGGTGTGTTAGATGAGTTTTTCACAGGAAAATTCATCTAACGCTCTCTGTAATCGTGAAATCCAGGGGATTTACCATGCAACAACGTCGTCCAGTCCGCCGCGCTCTGCTCAGTGTTTCTGATAAAGCCGGTATCGTCGAATTCGCTCAGGCACTTTCCGCACGCGGTGTGGAGCTGCTTTCCACAGGCGGTACCGCTCGCCTGTTAGCAGATAAAGGTCTGCCGGTAACCGAAGTGTCCGATTACACCGGTTTCCCGGAAATGATGGATGGACGCGTCAAAACCCTGCATCCAAAAGTCCACGGCGGTATTCTTGGCCGTCGCGGTCAGGACGACGCCATTATGGAACAGCATGACATCGCGCCAATCGACATGGTGGTTGTTAACCTCTACCCGTTTGCCCAGACCGTTGCCCGCGAAGGCTGCTCTCTGGAAGATGCCGTAGAGAATATTGATATCGGCGGCCCGACCATGGTGCGCTCCGCGGCCAAGAACCATAAAGATGTGGCCATCGTCGTAAAGAGCAGCGATTACGAAACCATTATTAATGAGATGGATGCCAACGAAGGGTCGCTGACCCTGGAAACGCGTTTCGACCTCGCCATCAAAGCCTTCGAACACACCGCCGCGTACGACAGCATGATCGCCAACTACTTCGGTAGCCTGGTACCGGCTTACCACGGTGAAAGCAAAGATCCTTCAGGCCGCTTCCCGCGCACCCTGAACCTGAACTTCATTAAGAAGCAGGATATGCGTTACGGTGAGAACAGCCACCAGCAGGCAGCCTTCTATATAGAAGAAGAGGTAAAAGAAGCCTCTGTTGCGACCGCTCAGCAGGTTCAGGGCAAAGCCCTCTCCTATAACAACATTGCCGACACCGACGCCGCGCTGGAATGCGTAAAAGAGTTCAGCGAGCCGGCCTGCGTTATCGTCAAGCACGCGAACCCATGCGGCGTTGCCGTGAGCACCTCTATTCTGGATGCCTACGATCGCGCCTACAAAACCGACCCGACCTCTGCGTTCGGCGGCATTATCGCCTTCAACCGCGAGCTGGATGCTGAAACGGCTCAGGCCATCATCTCCCGCCAGTTCGTTGAAGTGATCATCGCGCCATCCGCATCCGAAGAGGCGCTCAAAATTACCGCGGCAAAACAGAACGTACGCGTACTGGTTTGCGGCCAGTGGGCACAACGCGTGCCGGGCCTGGACTTCAAACGCGTGAACGGCGGCCTGCTGGTTCAGGATCGCGATCTGGGTATGGTGACAGAAGCCGACCTGCGCGTGGTGACCAAACGTCAGCCGACCGAACAGGAACTACGTGACGCGCTGTTCTGCTGGAAAGTGGCGAAGTTCGTCAAATCCAACGCCATCGTCTACGCGAAAGAGAATATGACCATCGGAATAGGTGCTGGCCAGATGAGCCGCGTCTATTCCGCGAAAATCGCGGGCATTAAAGCAGGCGATGAAGGTCTGGAAGTGAAAGGCTCCGCCATGGCTTCTGACGCGTTCTTCCCGTTCCGTGACGGTATCGATGCGGCAGCTGCTGTCGGCATCACCTGCGTGATCCAGCCTGGCGGCTCAATCCGCGACGACGAAGTGATTGCCGCCGCCGACGAACACGGCATTGCGATGATTTTCACCGACATGCGCCACTTCCGCCATTAATTCCCGGAGCTGAAAATGAAAGTATTAGTGATTGGTAACGGCGGACGCGAGCACGCGCTGGCGTGGAAAGCGGCGCAGTCTCCGCTGGTGAAAACGGTCTTCGTGGCACCGGGCAACGCCGGTACCGCACTGGAACCCGCGCTGCAGAACGTGGCTATCGGCGTGACTGACATTCCGGCGCTGCTGAGTTTTGCCCAGAGCGAGAAAATCGACCTGACCATCGTCGGCCCGGAAGCGCCGCTGGTGATTGGCGTCGTTGACGCGTTCCGCGCGGCGGGCCTGACAATCTTCGGGCCAACACAAGGGGCCGCGCAGCTGGAAGGCTCCAAAGCCTTCACCAAAGATTTCCTCGCGCGTCATAATATCCCGACGGCGGAATATCAGAATTTCACTGAAGTGGAGCCTGCTCTGGCCTACTTACGTGAGAAGGGCGCGCCGATTGTTATCAAGGCCGACGGTCTGGCCGCCGGTAAAGGCGTGATCGTCGCGATGACGCTCGAAGAAGCCGAAGCCGCGGTTCAGGACATGCTGGCAGGTAACGCTTTCGGCGATGCGGGCCACCGTATCGTGATTGAAGAGTTCCTCGACGGTGAAGAAGCCAGCTTTATCGTGATGGTCGACGGCGAGCACGTTCTGCCGATGGCCACCAGCCAGGACCACAAGCGTGTGGGTAATGGCGACACGGGTCCTAATACCGGCGGGATGGGCGCCTACTCCCCTGCTCCGGTCGTGACTGACGAAGTTCATCAACGCACCATGGATCGCGTCATCTGGCCAACCGTGAAAGGGATGGCGGCGGAAGGTAACACCTACACCGGTTTCCTCTACGCGGGCCTGATGATCGACAAGCAGGGTAACCCTAAGGTTATCGAATTCAACTGCCGCTTTGGCGATCCGGAAACTCAGCCCATCATGCTGCGCATGAAATCCGATCTGGTGGATCTGTGTCTGGCAGCCTGCGAAGGTAAGCTGGACGAGAAAACGTCAGAGTGGGACGAGCGTGCATCTCTGGGTGTGGTGATTGCTGCGGGTGGTTATCCGGGTAATTACAACACCGGGGATGAGATCCACGGTCTGCCGCTGGAAGAGATTGACGGTGCGAAGGTGTTCCATGCCGGTACGAAGCTGGCTGAAGACGATCGCGTTCTGACCAACGGCGGACGCGTGCTGTGTGCGACCGCGCTGGGTCATACCGTGGCAGAAGCGCAGAAGCGCGCCTATGCGCTGATGGCGGATATTCACTGGAACGGTAGCTTTAGCCGTCAGGATATCGGCTATCGCGCGATTGCGCGCGAGCAGGGGGAGTAATTCCTCCTCGCCCTCACCCTCTCCCTCAAGGGAGAGGGGATTTACCTCAGAAACTCTTCTCTGTCGGCTGCCAGGTACAGAAGTCTTCGTTCGCCACCAGCAGCAGCTGAGAGCCTTCCGGCGCTTCCAGCCACGCCACACTCACTTCCATTGAGGAATGACGCTGACGGCGTTGAATGTGTTCGGTCGCCCAGGATTCAAGCTCAGGCTTGACCGTTTGCCCTTCGCAGGTGGTTACCGTCCCGTCGTTATGCCAGCGCCCCTGGCGCAGCACAACGCGTCCCAGACGAAGCGCATCGCTGGTCTGGCGGATTTGTTCGGCACGGTAACGGTAGAGGGCGATTTGATCGCTGGAAAGCTGCTGTTTTTGACCGCCGACTTCGCGCTGCATAAAGCTCAGCTCGCCATGGTCGTCAAAACGCACTTTCACGTGTTCGGGGGTCTTGCTGTAGACGTTCAGTTCAATCAGCGACAGGTCATCCCCCTGCCAGCGATATTCCGCCGTCGACGTATTGCCGTTATGCCACGGGCTAAAGGCAGAAAGCAGATGCACTTCGCCGCCGGAATCTTTGCGCCAAATCCTGACCGCGCCCTGGTTGTCCGCGTAGCCGCTGGCGGTAAACGGCGGCAGGGAGGTGTCGTGGCTGCAGGCGGACAGCAGCAGCATGCCTGCCAGCGCGAGCGTTCCGCGCCAGAAAGACAAAAGGGGCGTTGCCGCCCCTTCGCTAAAACTGTTCACTGCCACGCGTCTTACTTAACTGCGTCTTTCAGTGCTTTACCAGAAACAAATGCCGGCACGTTCGCTGCGGCGATTTTGATTTCTTTACCGGTCTGCGGGTTGCGGCCAGTACGCTCAGCGCGGTGGTTCACTTTGAAGGTACCGAAACCAACCAGTTGTACAGCATCGCCTTCTTTCAGAGACTCAGTAATAGCAGCCAGGGTAGATTCCAGAGCAGCTTTAGCCTGCACTTTAGACAGATCAGCCTTGTCCGCAATTACATCAATCAGTTGAGTCTTGTTCATAAGTTATCCTTTCAATGTGTTTATCGCTTGCTAAGCATCGAGTGCGACGAAAATGCCAAAAAAGCACTCTCCTGCATACACGCACCGATAGCCACTTTTTTTCGCCCCCCAAATGTAGACCAGACAAGGGGCGAAAGGGAAGAGTCGAGGAGCGACAAAACGGGCGTTATCTCAAGTTTTCTTATCTCATTGGTTAAAAATTATACCAATATTACTCTCACCGGCCTCACGTAAGTCCGCACGCAGCCCTTTTATCAGTTCAATATCGCGTTCTTCACACTCTGCCAGCAGGCGGAAAATTTCCCACTGAATGTCCCATTCTTGCTCAACGGCCGGGTTTGCACGCAGTTCTTCATCGGTCATTTCGCGACCTTCCTGGGTCATTTCCAGCATCGCCACGGTCGTAATAGATGCCTTACTGACTTCAATAGCGTGCTCCAGCGTTTCACCGCTCAGACGGGAGTGAAGCAGTTCGCTTAACGCCACGCAGGCATCAATCGCCGGGTAGACACCGTACAGGTCAAAATCATCCGCCACCGGAATCGCCTCTTCCAGCTTTTCGAGCTGAGAGTCGAAATTCACCTTCGCGTCTTTCACCGTCAGCGTTTCCCAGATCAGATCCAGAATGCGGCGGTAGATATGGCCATCACCAAAGCCCGTCTGCTTACAGAACGCGGCATAGTTGGGATACATGCGCTCGCACAGGCAAGCCATAAAGGTGACGTGCTGCCAGCTTTCCAGCTTTTCAAGGCGCAGGTGAATCGGGTTTTGTAGCATGATGATCTCTCGAATCGAAAATTAGGCGCAGTTTACCTGAATCACCGCTGAATTTCCTGCCAACGAACAAAAGCCGGACGCGAAGAGGCCACCGCGTCAGCCCAGCGCGTCGGTTCCGGTAAGCGGTAGCCGTTCATGCAGCGCTGTACCCACGCCAGAGCGCTGTCCATGCTCACCCGATGGCCGGTGGCGATGAACAGCGGATTACAGCGAGCTTTGCTGCGCCAGACCCACGCCAGCTGCTCTCCTTTATGGATAAGCGGTGCCAGCGCGCCCGGCTCGTCGGAGAGTGGCTCAAACGCGCCGCACAGGCGTTTCTTGGCAACGCCAATGGTCGGCACATCCACCAGCAGCCCAAAGTGGCTGGCAACGCCTAAACGGCGCGGGTGTGAGATCCCGTGCCCATCGACAAACAGCAGGTCAGGTTTTTGCGAGAGCTGCTCCCACGCTGCCAGCAGCGCGGGATATTCGCGGAAGGAGAGAAAGCCCGGGATATACGGCATGGTGGTCGCGATACGCGCGACCTTGTACTCCATCAGCTCAAGCGAAGGGTATTTCAGTACCACCATCGCCGCTCGCGTCACTTCCCCACCCTGCTCGAACCCGACGTCTGCTCCGCCAATGTACTGCGGAGGATCCTTATCCAGACGATCCTCACGGATCACCGATGAGGCCAGTTCGATTTGTTGAGCGCGTAGCGACGCGAGATCCATAACGACTCCTTACTTGTGATACTGGGCAGAAAGCCGATGCACCGCCTCCACAAATACGCCTGCGTGCTCTGGCGGTACATCCTGATGAATACCGTGGCCGAGGTTAAAGACGTGGCCTTCCCCCTGGCCGAAACCAGACAGTATAGTCGACACTTCTTCTTCAATGCGGGCTGGCGGCGCATAGAGCATGGACGGGTCCATATTGCCCTGCAGCGCCACTTTGTCGCCCACGCGACGACGCGCATCGGCAATATCGGTGGTCCAGTCGAGGCCCAGCGCGTCGCAGCCGGTTGCCGCCATCGCTTCCAGCCACTGGCCGCCACCTTTAGTGAACAGCGTCACCGGCACGCGGCGACCTTCGTTTTCACGCAGCAGGCCGTCGACGATTTTGTGCATGTAATACAGGGAGAACTGCTGATAATCGCGTCCGGTCAGCACGCCGCCCCAGGTATCGAAAATCATCACCGACTGCGCACCCGCCTTAATCTGCGCGTTCAGATAGAGGGTGACGCTCTTCGCCAGCTTGTCGAGCAGCGCATGCAGGGCCAGCGGCTCGGCGTACATCATCTTTTTAATCAGGGTGAAGGCTTTGCTGCTGCCCCCTTCAACCATATAGGTCGCCAGCGTCCACGGGCTGCCGGAGAAGCCAATCAGCGGCACTTCACCTTTCAGCTCGCGGCGAATGGTGCGCACGGCGTTCATCACGTAGCCCAGCTCGCCTTCCGGATCGGGGATCGGCAGCTTGTCCACGTCGGCTTTGCTTTTGATCGGAGAGGTGAAACGCGGGCCTTCACCGGTTTCGAAGTACAGGCCAAGGCCCATGGCATCCGGAATGGTCAGAATATCCGAGAAGAGGATCGCAGCATCCAGCGGGAAGCGGCGCAGCGGCTGGAGCGTCACTTCACAGGCCAGCTCGGCGTTTTTGCACAGCGACATAAAATCGCCCGCCTGCGCGCGCGTGGCTTTGTACTCTGGCAGATAGCGTCCCGCCTGGCGCATCATCCACACCGGGGTGACATCAACGGGCTGGCGCAGCAGCGCACGCAGATAACGATCGTTCTTCAGTTCGGTCATTTTTGCAGTTCCTTAAGCGTCATGGCCTCAGTGTAACACTACTCATACTCGGCCCGACACATCGCCACGGTATCTTCTATCAGCCGACGCGCCACGGTGCCCGGCGGAGGTAACAGCGGTAAATCGTCGTAGCGATACCAGTTCGCATCCAGCAGCTCTTTCTGATCGATAACGATCTCGCCGCTGTCATATTCGGCCATAAAGGCCGTCATCAGCGACTGCGGGAACGGCCACGGCTGGGAGGTGACGTAGCGCAGGTTCTTCACTTTGATCCCGCTCTCCTCCATCACCTCGCGCGCCACCGCCTGCTCCAGCGTTTCGCCCACTTCGACGAAGCCGGCCAGCACGGTATGAACGCCGTTGCGATGACGGGTATGCTGCGCCAGCAGGATGGAATCCTCCCGGCGGATAGCGACGATAATGCACGGCGCAATCTGCGGATAGTAGCGTTCGCGGCAGTGGTTGCAGAGCATCGCCCATTCGGTTTTGCTCGGACGCATGGTATGGCCGCAATAGCCGCAGTATTTATGCGAGCGGTAAAACTCCGCCAGCTGCACGCCGCGCCCCGCCAGCTGGAACAGCCCCACGTCCAGATCCAGCACCTGGCGCACAGATCCCATATCCTGGCGGCGGGGCTGTTGGATCAACCACACGGGCTCACCCTGCCACTCGCCGATCTGTAGCGCTGGCTGGCCAGCAAGATCGAACGCCTCAGCTGCGCCATAGGGGATTTCCCCGGCAGGAAGCCATAATTTTTGTTCGTGACTGACGATCCACCAACCAAGATCTGATTTTTCAATAATACGATCCATATCTATTGCACTACCTTCGCTTCACTGACATGTTGTTAGCATTGTGGTTACATTCTGGATAAGCAGATTCAATCCTACATTTTGCGGAGTCGACCATGTTAAACCAGCTGGAAAGCCTGACTGAGCGCGTTAGAGGAAGTAACAAACTGGTGGATCGCTGGCTACATGTGCGCAAGCATCTACTCGTGGCTTATTACAATCTGGTCGGCATTAAGCCTGGCAAAGAATCGTTTATGCGACTGAATGAAAAAGCGCTGGATGATTTTTGTCAGGGCCTGGTCGACTATCTGTCCGACGGCCATTTCAATATTTATGAACGCATTATCCGCGAAATGGAAGGGACAACACCGTATTTAGCAGCCAGCAAGCTCTATCCGCTGCTGGAAGCCAACACCCAGCAGATCATGGATTACTATGATTCCGCGCTCGAGAACGCCATCGATCACGATAACTATCTTGAGTTTCAGCGGGCGCTATCCGACCTCGGTGAAGCGCTGGAAGAGCGATTCACGCTGGAAGATAAGCTGATCGCCCTTGTACTGGACAATGATTTGAACATCAGTAACGAAGAGAACGTCGCGCGCCCTGCTTGAGTTCTTCACCGTTAACGAGTAATTTACAACCATTCGCCCCTCTCACGAGGGGGATTTTTCTTGTCGGAGTGCCCAGCGCCTGAAAGCGCGGGCTGAGACCGTTAATTCGGGATCCGCGGAACCTGATCAGGTTAATACCTGCGAAGGGAACAAGAGTCACACTGCTGTTGTATCGCCCCCCGGGCGATCCTCTCTTGCTTCATCCGTCGTCTGACAAGCCATGTCCTTCACTTTTGGAATGAGCTATGTCTACTGCAAAACTGACCCGCCGCGAACAGCGCGCACAGGCCCAACACTTCATCGACACCCTGGAAGGCACCGCTTTCCCGAACTCGAAACGCATCTACATTTCCGGCTCGCAGGCCGATATCCGCGTCCCGATGCGCGAAATCCAGCTCAGCCCGACGCTTATCGGCGGCAGCAAAGAGAATCCGCAGTACGAAGACAACGAAGCCGTGCCGGTGTATGACACCTCCGGTCCGTACGGCGACCCTGATGTTGCCATCAACGTCCAGCAGGGTCTGGCTAAGCTGCGCCAGCCGTGGATTGATGCGCGCAACGACTGCGAGGAACTGAGCGTGCGCAGCTCTGCGTACACCAAAGAGCGCCTGGCCGACGACGGTCTGGACGAGCTGCGCTTTACCGGCCTGCTGACGCCAAAACGCGCTAAAGCGGGCAAATGCGTGACCCAGCTGCACTACGCCCGCCAGGGCATCGTCACGCCGGAAATGGAATTCATCGCCATCCGCGAAAACATGGGTCGCGAGCGCATCCGTAGCGAAGTGCTGCGCTATCAGCATCCGGGTGAAGGCTTTGGCGCTCGCCTGCCGGAGAACATCACGCCGGAGTTTGTGCGTGACGAAGTGGCCGCCGGGCGCGCGATTATCCCCGCCAACATTAACCACCCGGAATCCGAGCCGATGATTATCGGCCGCAACTTCCTGGTGAAGGTCAACGCGAACATCGGTAACTCGGCCGTCACCTCCTCCATCGAAGAAGAGGTGGAAAAGCTGGTCTGGTCCACGCGCTGGGGCGCGGACACGGTAATGGACCTCTCCACCGGCCGCTATATTCACGAAACCCGCGAATGGATCCTGCGTAACAGCCCGGTGCCGATTGGCACCGTCCCGATTTATCAGGCGCTGGAGAAGGTCAACGGCATTGCCGAAGACCTCACCTGGGAAGCGTTCCGCGACACGCTGCTGGAGCAGGCCGAGCAGGGCGTGGACTACTTCACCATTCACGCGGGCGTGCTGCTGCGCTACGTGCCGATGACGGCGAAGCGTCTGACCGGCATCGTCTCGCGCGGCGGTTCCATCATGGCGAAGTGGTGCCTCTCCCATCACCAGGAAAACTTCCTCTACGAACACTTCCGCGAGATCTGCGAAATCTGCGCCGCCTATGACGTCTCCCTGTCGCTGGGCGACGGACTGCGTCCGGGCTCCATCCGCGACGCCAACGACGAAGCGCAGTTTGCCGAGCTGCACACGCTGGGCGAGCTGACTAAAATCGCCTGGGAGTATGACGTGCAGGTAATGATTGAGGGGCCGGGACATGTGCCGATGCAGATGATCCGCCGCAACATGACCGAAGAGCTGGAGCACTGCCATGAGGCCCCGTTCTATACCCTGGGACCGTTGACCACCGATATTGCGCCGGGCTATGACCACTTCACGTCAGGCATTGGCGCGGCGATGATCGGCTGGTTCGGCTGCGCCATGCTCTGCTACGTGACGCCGAAAGAGCACCTCGGCCTGCCAAACAAAGAGGACGTGAAGCAGGGGCTGATTACCTACAAAATTGCCGCCCACGCGGCGGATCTGGCCAAAGGCCACCCGGGGGCGCAAATCCGCGATAACGCCATGTCGAAGGCGCGCTTTGAATTCCGCTGGGAAGACCAGTTCAACCTGGCGCTGGATCCGTTCACCGCTCGCGCCTATCACGACGAGACCCTGCCGCAGGAATCAGGCAAAGTCGCGCACTTCTGCTCTATGTGCGGGCCAAAATTCTGCTCGATGAAAATCAGCCAGGAAGTGCGTGACTACGCCGCCGCGCAAACCATTGAAGTGGGCATGGCGGACATGTCTGAAACCTTCCGCGCCAAAGGCGGCGAAATCTACCTCAAAAAAGAGGAGGCGTAATGTACCAGCCCGATTTCCCACCCGTCCCCTACCGTTTAGGGCTCTATCCGGTGGTGGACAGCGTGGCGTGGATAGAGCGACTGCTGGAGGCAGGCGTTCGCACCCTCCAGCTGCGCATCAAGGATAAGCGCGATGACGAGGTGGAAGCCGATGTGGTTGCCGCCATCGCGCTGGGGCGTCGGTATAACGCCCGCCTGTTTATCAACGATTACTGGCGGCTGGCCGTTAAGCACCGGGCGTACGGCGTGCATCTGGGTCAGGAAGACCTCGAAACAACGGATCTGAGCGCTATCCGTGAAGCCGGGCTGCGTCTTGGCGTGTCAACGCACGATGACATGGAGATCGACGTGGCCCTGGCGGCCCGTCCCTCATACATCGCGCTGGGCCACGTCTTCCCGACGCAAACCAAGCAGATGCCCTCCGCACCGCAGGGTCTGACGCAGCTGGCGAGTCACGTTAAACGCCTTGCCGATTACCCCACCGTCGCCATCGGCGGAATCAGCCTTGAACGCGCCCCGGCGGTGCTGGAGACCGGCGTCGGCAGCATCGCCGTCGTCAGCGCCATCACCCAGGCTGCAGACTGGCAGTCCGCCACCGAACAGCTGTTACAGCTGGCAGGAGCTGACGATGAACGATCGTGATTTTATGCGCTACAGCCGTCAGATCCTTCTGGAAGATATCGCCATCGATGGGCAGCAAAAGCTGCTCGCCAGCCGGGTGCTGATTGTCGGTCTGGGCGGATTAGGCGCGCCCGCCGCGCTTTATCTGGCAGGTGCAGGTATCGGTACGCTGGTGCTGGCCGACGACGACGAGGTTCACCTCAGCAACCTGCAGCGACAAATCCTCTTTACCACCGAGGATATCAACCAGCCGAAAGCGCAAATCACCCGGCAGCGGCTGAACCAGCTAAACCCGGATATCGAGCTGATTGCCTTACAGGAGCGTCTTAGCGGTGAAAGCCTGCACCGTGAAGTCGCCCTTGCCGATGTGGTGCTGGACTGTACCGACAACATGGCGACGCGCCAGGCGATTAACGCCGCGTGCGTGGCAAATCATACGCCGCTTATCACCGCCAGCGCGGTGGGGTTTGGCGGGCAGATGATGGTTCTGACGCCACCGTGGACGCAGGGCTGCTATCGCTGTCTGTGGCCGGATGATGCCGAGCCAGCGCGCAACTGCCGGACGGCGGGCATTCTTGGTCCGGTGGTCGGCGTAATGGGCACCATGCAGGCGCTGGAAGCCATCAAGCTGCTCAGCGGCATGGAGACGGAACGCAATACGCTGCGGCTGTTTGATGCCCGCTCAGCCGGCTGGCGCCAGCTGGCGTTACGCCGCGCCAGCCGCTGCCCGGTATGTGGAGGCCGCGATGCGCATTCTGTTTAACGATGAGCCGATGAGATGCGAAGACGGGCTCACCGTTGCGGTACTGCTCGACAAGCTGCGTCAGCTCAAACCGGGAACGGCGCTGGCGCTCAATCAACAGATCCTGCCGCGCGAGCAGTGGGAACATCAGCAGGTCAATGACGGCGACCAGATCCTGCTGTTTCAGGTTATCGCAGGGGGCTGAGATGTTACGTATTGCCGATAAAGTCTTTGATTCACATCTGTTTACCGGAACCGGAAAATTCGCCTCGCCGCAGCTGATGGTGGATGCCATTCGCGAAAGCGGCAGCCAGCTGGTGACGCTGGCGCTCAAGCGCGTGGATCTGCGTCATCACAGCGATGCCATTCTGGCGCCTTTACTGGAGGCAGGCGTCACGCTGCTGCCCAACACCTCCGGCGCCAAAACGGCCGAAGAGGCGATTTTCGCCGCGCAGCTGGCCCGCGAGGCGCTCGGCACCCGCTGGCTGAAGCTGGAAATTCATCCTGACGCCCGCTGGCTGCTGCCCGACCCTATCGAAACGCTGAAAGCGGCAGAAAAGCTGGTGCAGCAAGGGTTTACCGTCCTCCCTTACTGCGGCGCCGACCCTGTTCTGTGCAAACGGCTGGAAGAGGTCGGCTGCGCCGCCGTCATGCCGCTGGGCGCCCCCATTGGCTCCAACCAGGGGCTGGAGACCCGTGCGATGCTGGAAATCATTATTGAGCAGGCTACCGTGCCGGTGGTGGTTGATGCGGGCATTGGCGTGCCCAGCCATGCCGCACAGGCGCTGGAGATGGGCGCCGACGCGGTGCTGGTGAATACGGCCATCGCGGTTGCCGACGATCCGGTCATGATGGCGCGTGCGTTCCGCATGGCCGTAGAGGCTGGGTTGCTGGCAAGGGAGTCCGGCCCCGGCTCGCGCAGTTTCCAGGCGCAGGCCACCAGCCCGCTGACCGGTTTTCTGGAGGCGATCTCATGAGCACGTTTACCGAGCGCTGGCGGCAGCTTAACTGGGACGACATTGCCCTGCGCATCAACAGCAAAACGGCGGCTGACGTGGAGCGTGCGCTAAATGCCCGCCATCTGACCCGCGAGGATCTGATGGCCCTGCTCTCCCCGGCGGCCAGTGCGTACCTCGAACCGATGGCCCAGCGAGCACAGCGGCTCACCCGCCAGCGTTTTGGCAACACGGTGAGTTTCTACGTGCCGCTCTATCTCTCAAACCTGTGCGCCAATGACTGCACCTATTGCGGCTTCTCCATGAGCAACCGCATCAAACGTAAAACGCTCGATGAAGGTGAGATTGCCCGTGAGTGTGCGGCTATTCGTGAAATGGGCTTTGAACATCTTCTGCTGGTCACGGGCGAACATCAGGGAAAAGTGGGAATGGACTATTTCCGTCAGCACCTTCCCGCCATCCGTCGTCAGTTTGCGTCGTTGCATATGGAAGTACAGCCCCTGGCGCAGGAGGAGTACGCGGAGCTCAAAACCCTCGGGCTGGACGGGGTCATGGTCTACCAGGAAACCTACCACGAGGCGACGTACGCCCGGCACCACCTGAAGGGTAAGAAACAGGATTTCTTTTTCCGGCTGGAAACGCCGGACAGGCTGGGTCGCGCCGGCATCGACAAAATCGGTCTGGGTGCGCTGATCGGGCTCTCCGACAGCTGGCGGGTGGATTGTTACATGGTGGCGGAACATTTGCTGTGGCTTCAGCAGCGCTACTGGCAGAGCCGTTATTCCATCTCCTTCCCGCGTCTGAGGCCCTGCGCGGGCGGGATTGAACCGGCTTCGCTGATGGATGAACGCCAGCTGGTGCAAACCATCTGCGCGTTTCGCCTGCTCGCTCCGGAAGTGGAATTATCGCTCTCAACGCGTGAGTCCCCGGCGTTTCGCGATCGCGTTATCCCGCTTGCGATTAACAACGTCAGCGCGTTTTCCAAAACACAGCCTGGCGGCTACGCCGACGATCATCCGGAGCTCGAGCAGTTTGCGCCGCATGACGGACGACGTCCGGAAGCGGTCGCCGCCGCTCTGACGGCGCAGGGTCTTCAGCCTGTCTGGAAAGACTGGGACAGCTGGCTGGGAAGAGCCTCGCAGTGACGTTGAAACGCACTGCAACATCATAAAAAATTGTCGAGGCGCGACGAAAAGGCAAAACCGGAGGATTGTCAGCGATCGTCCGGTTTTTTATTGTCAAACGGTCAGCAACGGATGCTGACCAGGGCGAAAAGCTTCTTCCTCGTTTCGCCCTGCCTCTGGTTCATTGCACAAACGGCTCCAGCCTGGTGAATAAGTATTTTCTTAATGGTTCTTAAGATAAATCATCCCGTCAGAAATCGTGTGCCGTATAATTCACCGCTAACCGCAGGACAGCGACTATGCTGAGAGGATATCGGCAGACGAACAGTATTCACCATCAGGAACGATGTACAGCTCATGGCACTTCACAGCAAAAAGCTCTCTTTTACCCGGCCAATCATGCTCAGCTTCGCGGGGATCCTCTGCAGTTTTGCGGTGATCGCGATCGCGGTGACGCTATCGCAACGAAAGGATTTTCTTGAGGATTATCATAAGATCAATAGCAATTTCACGCACAACCTGGCGGTGAACTACACCGAATCTATCCTGCGTGAAAACGACTATATCCTGGGCCGTTCCGCGATGTACTTTGCACGTGACGACAGGCTAAACGAGACGCTGAACGTCAATCCGACGCAAGGGCTGCAGATGATGATGCATTTGCAGAACCTGATGCCGACCGTCTCCTCCATCTCGCTGGCGGACACGCAGGGGCATTACCTCCGCGCACCGGAAGTGCTCCCCACGGAGAAGAGTAAAACCTTCGATCCCCGGACGCGACCGTGGTTTGTCGCTCAGGCGGAAGCCAGCATCTTCAGCCACTATACCCGTCCTTATATGGATTACTTTACGGGGCATCCCACGGTCACTCTTTATAAGCCAGTGATTTCACCAGAAGGCAGACTGAAGGGAACGCTCGCGTTTCATCTCGATTTGACATCAATGGGCTACACCCTGCGTCAGATGGTGGCGCCCGTTCAGGGGGAATTTTTCGTCGTCGAGCGTGACGGTGCTGTGGTGCTGCATCCGGATACCGGCGCGCTCTTCAAGCAGTACGTGAGCGAAGCGCTGATGGACAAAATGACCAGCGGTGAAGGCCACCTTTACGACAAGAAAAGCAACGCCTGGTATTACTACTACTCGTTTACCAACCCGGACTGGTTTGTCATTTACCGGGTATCGGATGCAACGCTCACCGATATTACCCGCCACGAAACGACGATTGTTGGCTGGGGGTTTGCGCTGGCGGCCATCATCATCATCCTCTTCGGCTTATACCTCCGCCACGCCTCGCGTAGCGTGCTGATGCATATTATCAATGCCATCAAAACCGGCGACGTCAGCGAGGCGCCGCGCCTGGAAGCGATGCTGAGCCACACGATTCAGTCCAATAAAGAGCGTGAAATGGCCTATGTGCGCCAGGCCACCCACGATGCGCTGACGGGCTGTAAAAACCGCCGCGCGTTTGATAGCGATATAGCAGAGCTGCTAAATACCCAGCAGCCTTTCACGATGGCGCTGGTGGATATCGATAACTTCAAGTCGATTAACGACACGCTGGGCCACCTGACCGGTGATATCGTTCTGCGTAACGTGGCCCGCGAAGGGCTCCAGATCATGCAGCCACATCACGTCTCGCTTTACCGTTATGGTGGAGAAGAGTTTGCGGTAATTTTCCAGGCTGAGCAGATGACTTCTGCGCTCTCATTACTGGAAGCATGGCGTACCGCTGTTGAAAAACGTGTCTGGCGGGAAGAAAACCTGCGGGTTACGTTCAGCGGCGGTCTTGGGGAGTGGCATTTTGAACCGCTGGAGCACTTTATCGGAAGCGTTGATAACGCCCTATACAGCGCCAAACAGCAGGGCAAAAACCGCATCAACCGAACGTCCATCAGCTAATCCCCCCTCTTTCACCCTGCCCGTTTCCACAGGCCGGGTACCCGACAATGCAAAATTGTAACCGGTTTCAGAAAATCGCCGGTTTCTTTGTGATGCCTGACACACAATCGCGGTAAACCGGTTGTTGAAGCGGTCTGCACGGGATAATTATCAATAAACACATGTAGATCGAGGCTGATTATGAAGAACATCGTTTTATGCTGTGCAGCGGGAATGTCAACCAGCATGCTGGTTCAACGTATGAAAGACGCCGCGCAGAAAAAAGGGGTTGAAGTCACGATTAAAGCCGTTCCGGTTGCGGAGTTTAAAGACAACATCGCGACGGCCGACATCGTATTGCTGGGGCCACAGGTTAAATACGAGCAGGCCAAACTCCAGGCACAGGCCGAGCCGCTAGGTAAAAAGGTCGCGGTGATCGACATGATGGATTACGGCATGATGAAAGGTGATGCCGTACTGGAAAAAGCGCTCAAACTTCTGGAGTCATAATGGAAGACTTAGAAACCACGATTATGGAACTGCTGGTCAACGCAGGCGCGGCGCGCAGTGCGGCCCTGACGGCGTTACAGATGGCGCGTAAAGGTGAGTTTGACGAAGCAGAAAAAGCGATGGAAGAGTCGCGTGAATATGTGAAGCATGCGCACACGATCCAGACGCAGCTTATCGGTCTTGATGAGGGAACCGGGAAGCTTCCGGTTAATCTGATCACCGTTCACTCTCAGGATCACCTGATGAACGCGATGGTCATTCAGGATCTGGCGGGCGATATGATTGAGCTTTATCGACGGATCCCGCTGGTGAATTGAAAACATGCAGATGTAAAAAAACCCGCCGAGGCGGGTTTTTTATTAGCGACTCAACGATTACTCGTTGTCGGAACCGCCCAGACCTGCGTTCAGCAGTTCTGCCAGGCTCGCGGATGCATCTTCAGCAGTTACCTGCGGTGCAGCTGGCAGTTCGCCCGCAGCACGACGACGCATACGATCCTGGTGGTACGCATAACCGGTACCCGCCGGGATCAGACGACCCACGATAACGTTCTCTTTCAGACCGCGCAGTTCATCACGCTTACCAGCAACAGCGGCTTCGGTCAGGACACGAGTCGTTTCCTGGAACGATGCTGCAGAGATGAAGGACTCGGTTGCCAGAGACGCTTTGGTGATACCCAGCAGATCGCGCGAGAAGGTCGCACCGATTTTGCCGTTCGCTTCCAGTTCGCGGTTAGCGATCTTGACGCGTGAGTATTCAACCTGCTCGCCTTCCAGGAACTCGGAGCTGCCTGCGTTTTCGATGGTTGCTTTACGCAGCATCTGACGAACGATAACTTCGATGTGCTTATCGTTAATCTTAACGCCCTGCAGACGGTAAACGTCCTGCACTTCGTTGGTGATGTAACGCGTTACCGCGTGTACGCCACGAAGACGCAGAATGTCGTGCGGCGCTTCTGGACCATCGGAAACCACGTCACCACGTTCTACACGTTCACCTTCGAACACGTTGAGCTGACGCCACTTAGGAATCATCTCTTCGTACGGTTCGCTACCATCTACTGGAGTGATAACCAGACGGCGTTTCCCTTTGGTCTCTTTACCGAAGGAGATGATACCGCTGATTTCAGCCAGGATTGCAGGCTCTTTCGGACGACGTGCTTCGAACAGGTCCGCAACGCGTGGCAGACCACCGGTGATGTCCTTGGTACCGCTGGATTCCTGTGGAATACGCGCCAGAGCATCACCCGCACCGATCTGAATGCCATCTTCCAGCTGAACGATCGCTTTACCCGGCAGGAAGTACTGCGCAGGCATGTCGGTACCAGGGATCAGAACGTCGTTACCCTGAGCATCAACGATTTTCAGCGCAGGACGCAGATCTTTACCACCGGTAGTACGTTCAGCAGAATCCAGAACCACCAGAGAAGACAGACCGGTCAGCTCGTCGGTCTGACGAGTAATGGTCTGGCCGTCGATCATGTCAGTAAAGCGGATGAAACCACTTACTTCGGTGATAACCGGCATGGTGTGTGGATCCCAGTTTGCAACGGTTTCACCGCCGGCAACCTGCTCGCCATCACCTTTCGCCATAACCGCACCGTAAGGCACTTTATAGCTCTCTTTGGTACGACCGAATTCGTCGATCAGTTTCAGCTCGGTGTTACGAGAGGTCACAACCAGCTTGCCTGCGGAGTTAACAACAGACTTCGCGTTGCTGAGCTTGATGCTACCTTTGTTTTTCACCTGGATGCTGGATTCAGCAGCCGCACGAGATGCCGCACCACCGATGTGGAACGTACGCATCGTCAGCTGTGTACCCGGCTCACCGATAGACTGTGCCGCGATAACGCCGATTGCTTCACCTTTGTTGATGATGTGGCCACGCGCCAGGTCACGACCGTAGCAGTGCGCACATACACCAAAGTCGGTGTCACAGGATACAACGGAACGCACTTTCACTGAGTCAACAGAGTTCGCTTCCAGCAGGTCACACCAGTGCTCGTGCAGCAGCGTGTTGCGTGGAACCAGAATGTCTGCAGTACCCGGCTTCAGAATGTCTTCCGCGGTCACACGACCCAGAACGCGATCGCGCAGTGGCTCTTTAACATCACCACCCTCGATAACAGGGGTCATGGTGATACCTTCGAGGGTGCCACAATCGTCTTCGGTCACAACCAGATCCTGGGCAACGTCAACCAGACGACGCGTCAGATAACCGGAGTTCGCTGTTTTCAGTGCGGTATCCGCCAGACCTTTACGAGCACCGTGCGTGGAGATGAAGTACTGGAGTACGTTCAGACCTTCACGGAAGTTCGCGGTGATTGGCGTTTCGATGATGGAGCCATCTGGCTTCGCCATCAGACCACGCATACCTGCCAGCTGACGAATCTGTGCTGCGGAACCACGCGCACCGGAGTCGGCCATCATGTAGATGCTGTTGAAGGAAACCTGCTGCTCTTCTACGCCGTCACGGTTAATCACGGTTTCGGTCTGCAGGTTATCCATCATCGCTTTGGATACACGATCGTTCGCCGCTGCCCAGATATCGATAACTTTGTTATAGCGTTCGCCCGCGGTAACCAGACCAGACTGGAACTGCTCCTGGATCTCAGCAACTTCGGCTTCCGCTTCAGAGATGATCTCGTGTTTCTTCTCTGGGATGACCATGTCATCGATACCAACAGATGCACCTGAACGCGCTGCATAAGCAAAGCCGGTATACATTGTCTGGTCAGCGAAGATAACGGTCGGCTTCAGACCCAGAATGCGGTAACAGGTGTTCAGCATTTTGGAGATCGCTTTCTTGCCCAGCGCCTGGTTGACGATGGAGAAAGGCAGACCTTTCGGTACGATCATCCACAGAATCGCACGGCCAACGGTCGTGTCTTTCAGGCTGGTTTTCGCAACGAATTCGCCGTTTTCATCTTTTTCGTATTCGGTGATACGCACTTTAACGCGCGCATGCAGAGAGGCCAGGCCAGCGCGGTAAATACGCTCAGCTTCTTTCGGGCCAGTCAGCACCATGCCTTCGCCTTTGGCGTTAACACAGTCACGGGTCATGTAGTACAGACCCAATACAACGTCCTGAGAAGGAACGATGATTGGCTCACCGTTCGCTGGAGACAGGATGTTGTTGGTAGACATCATCAGCGCACGCGCTTCGAGCTGGGCTTCCAGCGTCAGCGGTACGTGAACAGCCATCTGGTCACCATCGAAGTCGGCGTTATATGCCGCACAAACCAGCGGGTGCAGCTGGATAGCTTTACCTTCGATCAGGACTGGCTCAAATGCCTGGATACCCAAACGGTGCAGGGTTGGTGCACGGTTCAGCAGTACCGGGTGTTCGCGGATAACTTCGTCCAGGATATCCCAAACGACAGCTTCTTCACGCTCAACCATTTTCTTCGCGGCTTTGATGGTGGTGGCCAGGCCACGCAGCTCCAGCTTGCCGTAGATGAATGGTTTGAACAGCTCCAGTGCCATTTTCTTCGGCAGACCGCACTGATGCAGACGCAGGTATGGACCTACGGTGATTACAGAACGACCGGAGTAGTCAACACGCTTACCGAGCAGGTTCTGACGGAAACGACCCTGTTTACCTTTGATCATATCGGCCAAAGATTTCAGAGGACGTTTGTTAGAACCGGTGATCGCACGACCGCGACGACCGTTATCCAGCAGGGCATCTACCGCTTCCTGCAGCATACGTTTTTCGTTGCGTACGATGATGTCCGGCGCAGCCAGATCCAGCAGACGTTTCAGACGGTTGTTACGGTTGATAACGCGACGATACAGATCGTTCAGATCGGACGTTGCGAAACGACCACCATCCAGCGGAACCAGTGGACGCAGATCTGGCGGCAGAACCGGCAGAACGGTCAGGATCATCCACTCTGGTTTGTTACCAGACTGAACGAACGCTTCCAGCAGTTTGATACGCTTGGTCAGCTTTTTACGTTTGGTTTCGGAGTTGGTTTCGTTCAGCTCTTCACGCAGCTGCTCGCACTCTTGCTCCAGATCCATGCTCTTCAGCAGGGCCTGAATAGCTTCCGCACCCATCTTCGCGTCGAATTCGTCACCGAACTCTTCCAGCGCGTCCAGATACTGCTCTTCAGTCAGGATCTGATGACGTTCCAGGTTCGTCATCCCGCCTTCGATTACCACATAAGATTCGAAGTACAGAACACGTTCGATATCACGCAGCGGCATATCCAGCAGCAGACCGATACGGGACGGCAGAGATTTCAGGAACCAGATGTGAGCGGTCGGAGACGCCAGCTCGATGTGGCCCATGCGCTCACGACGCACTTTGGTCTGGGTCACTTCAACGCCGCACTTCTCACAGATCACACCACGGTGTTTCAGGCGCTTGTACTTACCGCACAGGCACTCGTAATCTTTTACTGGCCCGAAAATACGCGCACAGAAAAGGCCGTCACGCTCAGGTTTGAACGTACGGTAGTTGATGGTTTCCGGCTTTTTAACTTCACCGAAAGACCATGAACGGATCATGTCTGGCGAAGCCAGAGCAATTTTGATCGCATCAAACTCTTCGGTTTTAGTCTGCGCTTTCAGAAACTTTAATAAATCTTTCACGGATTTGCTCCCGTCGGAGTTAGCACAATCCGGTGCCGGGGGTTAACCCGGCACCAGTGACCTGTTTGAGCGAGAATTACTCGTCTTCCAGTTCGATGTTGATACCCAGCGAACGAATCTCTTTCAACAGTACGTTGAAGGATTCTGGCATGCCCGGTTCCATCTGATGGTTGCCGTCCACGATGTTTTTATACATCTTGGTACGACCGTTCACGTCATCAGACTTAACGGTGAGCATTTCCTGCAGGGTGTATGCCGCGCCGTATGCTTCCAGCGCCCACACTTCCATCTCCCCGAAGCGCTGACCACCGAACTGTGCCTTACCACCCAGCGGCTGCTGAGTAACCAGGCTGTAAGAACCGGTAGAACGAGCGTGCATCTTGTCGTCGACCAGGTGGTTCAGTTTCAGCATGTACATGTAACCTACGGTTACCGGACGCTCGAACTGTTCACCGGTACGGCCGTCAAACAGCGTAATCTGACCAGACGTTGGCAGACCACCCAGTTGCAGCAGCTCTTTAATTTCAGCTTCTTTCGCACCATCGAAGACCGGCGTTGCGATTGGCATACCTTTTTTCAGGTTCTCAGCCAGGCGCAGCACTTCTTCATCGCTGAAGGTATTCAGGTCGACTTTCTGACGCACATCGGTACCCAGATCGTAGGCACGCTGGATGAATTCGCGCAGTTTCGCGACTTCTTCCTGCTGCTTCAGCATGGCGTTAATCTTGTCGCCGATACCTTTCGCAGCCATACCCAGGTGGGTTTCCAGGATCTGACCGATGTTCATACGAGACGGTACGCCCAGCGGGTTCAGTACGATATCTACCGGCGTACCGTTAGCATCGTGCGGCATATCTTCGATCGGGTTGATCTTAGAGATAACACCCTTGTTACCGTGACGACCTGCCATCTTATCACCAGGCTGGATCTGACGTTTAACGGCCAGATACACCTTAACAATCTTCAGCACGCCTGGTGCCAGATCGTCGCCCTGAGTGATTTTGCGGCGTTTCGCTTCGAGTTTTTTCTCGAACTCGTGTTTCAGTTCGTCATACTGCTCAGCCAGCTGTTCCAGCTGATTTTGTTTCTCTTCGTCGGTCAGGCCCAGTTCCAGCCAGCGATCGCGTGGCAGTTTGTCGAGCTTCTCAGCTTCAACGCCACCGGCAACCAGCACCGCATAGATACGGCTGAACAGACCCGCTTCGAGGATCTGCAGTTCTTCAGACAGGTCTTTCTTCGCCTGTTTGAGCTGCATCTCTTCGATTTCCAGCGCACGCTTATCTTTCTCAACGCCGTCACGGGTGAAGACCTGAACGTCGATAACCGTACCGGAAACACCGTTTGGTACGCGCAGAGAAGAGTCTTTAACGTCAGACGCTTTCTCACCGAAGATTGCACGCAGCAGTTTCTCTTCTGGCGTCAGCTGGGTTTCACCTTTAGGCGTAACCTTACCAACCAGAATGTCGCCGCCGGTCACTTCCGCACCGATGTAAACGATACCGGATTCATCCAGTTTGGAGAGCGCAGCTTCACCCACGTTAGGGATGTCAGCGGTGATCTCTTCTGGCCCCAGCTTGGTGTCACGGGACACACATGCCAGTTCCTGAATGTGGATGGTGGTGAAACGATCTTCCTGAACCACACGCTCGGAGACGAGGATGGAGTCTTCGAAGTTGTAACCGTTCCACGGCATGAACGCTACGCGCATGTTCTGACCGAGCGCCAGTTCACCGAGGTCGGTGGACGGACCGTCTGCCAGCACGTCGCCGCGCTCAACTGGCTCACCCAGAGATACGCAAGGCATCTGGTTGATACAGGTGTTCTGGTTAGAACGGGTGTATTTGGTCAGGTTATAAATGTCGATACCTGCTTCGCCCGGATACATCTCGTCTTCGTTAACTTTGATAACGATACGGGATGCATCGACGTACTGAACAGTACCGCCACGTTTAGCAACCGCAGTAACACCGGAGTCAACGGCAACAGCACGTTCCATACCGGTACCAACCAGCGGCTTATCAGCGCGCAGAGTTGGAACGGCCTGACGTTGCATGTTCGCACCCATCAATGCACGGTTGGCGTCATCGTGTTCCAGGAACGGGATCAGGGACGCACCGACGGATACCACTTGCTGGGTGGATACGTCCATGTAGTCAACCTGGTCGCGGCTGAACAAGCTGGATTCGCCTTTGCTACGGCAGGTAACCAGATCTTCTACAAAGTGGCCTTCGTCATCCAGGTTGGAGTTCGCCTGAGCGATAACGTAGTTGCCTTCTTCGATAGCAGACAGGTAATGAATTTCGTCGGTTACAACACCGTCGGTCACTTTACGGTACGGGGTCTCGAGGAAACCGTATTCGTTCGTCTGTGCGTACACGGACAGGGAGTTGATCAGACCGATGTTTGGACCTTCAGGCGTTTCGATTGGACATACGCGACCGTAGTGCGTCGGGTGTACGTCTCGAACTTCAAAGCCTGCGCGCTCACGGGTCAGACCGCCTGGGCCGAGTGCAGAGATACGACGTTTGTGCGTAATCTCAGACAGCGGGTTGTTCTGGTCCATGAACTGAGACAGCTGGCTTGAACCGAAGAACTCTTTCACTGCTGCAGAAATCGGCTTGGCGTTGATCATATCCTGAGGCATCAGGGTATCCAGATCGCCCAGAGACAGACGCTCTTTCACCGCACGCTCTACACGTACCAGGCCAACGCGGAACTGGTTTTCCGCCATTTCGCCTACGGAACGGATACGACGGTTGCCGAGGTGGTCGATATCGTCCACTTCGCCTTTACCGTTACGGATATCGATGAGCTTCTTCATCACTTCGATGATGTCGTCTTTGCTCAGGATACCGGAACCTTCAATTTCGTCGCGCAGCAGAGAACGGTTGAACTTCATACGACCAACCGCGGACAGATCGTAGCGGTCTTCGGAGAAGAACAGGTTCTCGAACAGGCTTTCCGCCGCTTCGCGAGTTGGTGGCTCACCAGGACGCATCATGCGGTAGATTTCTACCAGCGCGCTCAGACGATCGGTGGTTGGGTCGACGCGAATAGTCTCAGAGATATACGCACCGTGGTCCAGATCGTTGGTGAACAGCGTTTCGATACGTTTGTGGCCAGACTGGCTCAGCTTAGCCAGCAGATCCAGGCTCAGCTCCATGTTCGCCGGGCAGATCAGCTCACCCGTTGACTCGTCAACGTAATCTTTCGCGGCTACTTTTCCAGCAATGTACTCAACCGGAACTTCGATGAGTTTGATATCATCTTTTTCCAGCTGGCGGATGTGGCGCGCGGTGATACGGCGACCTTTTTCCACATACACTTTGCCGTCGGCTTCGATGTCGAACGACGCGGTCTCACCACGCAGACGTTCCGGCACCAGCTCCATCTGCAGCTTGTTGTCGCGGATTTCAAAGATCACTTTCTCAAAGAACAGGTCCAGGATCTGCTCAGTGGTATAGTTCAGTGCACGCAGAATGATGGTTGCAGGCAGTTTACGACGACGGTCGATACGGACAAACAGGTTGTCTTTTGGATCGAACTCGAAGTCCAGCCATGAACCACGGTAAGGAATGATGCGTGCGTTATACAGTACTTTACCGGAAGAGTGTGTTTTACCTTTATCGCTGTCGAAGAAGACGCCCGGGCTACGATGCAGCTGGGAAACGATAACACGCTCAGTACCGTTGATAACGAAAGTACCGTTGTCAGTCATGAGTGGAATTTCACCCATGTAGACTTCTTGTTCTTTAATGTCTTTTACGGTGCCTTCCGGCGCTTCGCGCTCGTAGATCACCAGACGCAGTTTTACGCGCAGCGGTGCGGAATAGGTCACGCCACGGATCTGACATTCCTGAACGTCAAACACCGGTTCGCCAAGGCGGTAGCTGACGTACTGCAGCTCGGAGTTACCGCTGTAGCTCTGAATCGGGAACACGGAGCGGAAGGCTGCTTCCAGACCGTACTGCCCTTCAGGATCTTGCTCGATAAACTTCTGGAACGAGTCAAGCTGGATAGAAAGGAGATATGGAATGTCCAGAACTTGTGGACGTTTACCAAAATCCTTACGAATACGTTTTTTCTCGGTATAGGAGTAAACCATAGGGTTCCTCAGCTCGCTGACAAGTCGACCCATCTGTCCGACGAAGGGACAGTTTGTGCAACACCATTTTGTGGACCGGAAAATTGAATACTTTCCGCAATACCTGTTGCTATCACGCTTAAATCATTTCGTCGCGATTTACACAGAGCGAGCACCCTGTCGCAATATATTAAGTCGTCGATAGAAACATGCATTGTCAGGACAATCAGCAGTCAAACAGTGTGAAATGCTACTGATGCCTTACAGCGCAAAAAGGCTGGTGACTAAAAAGTCACCAGCCATCAGCCTAATTACTTAGGCTGCAACCAGAAAAGTTGGCTTATTTAACTTCAACTTCAGCGCCAGCTTCTTCCAGAGATTTTTTCAGTGCTTCTGCGTCGTCTTTGCTCACGCCTTCTTTCAGCGCAGCTGGAGCAGATTCTACCAGGTCTTTAGCTTCTTTCAGACCCAGGCCAGTTGCGCCACGTACTGCTTTGATAACAGCAACTTTGTTAGCGCCAGCAGCTTTCAGAATTACGTCGAATTCAGTTTTTTCTTCAGCAGCTTCAGCCGGGCCCGCAGCTACAGCTACAGCAGCAGCAGCAGAAACACCGAATTTTTCTTCCATTGCAGAAACCAGCTCTACAACGTCCATTACGGACATAGCTGCTACTGCTTCAATGATTTGATCTTTAGTGATAGACATTTAAATTGTTCCTGAAAATCAGAATAAGTTTATACGTAAGCAAATGCTTTATAAAGATAACTGCGATTAAGCAGCTTCTTTCGCATCGCGAACAGCAGCCAGAGTGCGAACCAGTTTGCCAGCCGAAGCTTCTTTCATGGTTGCCATCAGGCGTGCAATTGCTTCTTCGTAGGTCGGCAGGGTTGCCAGGCGATCGATGTTCGATGCCGTGATCAACTCACCTTCAAAGGCTGCAGCTTTGACCTCAAATTTTGCATTCGCTTTCGCGAACTCTTTGAACAGACGAGCAGCAGCGCCCGGGTGTTCCATAGAGTATGCAATCAGGGTCGGACCAACAAACGTGTCTTTCAGGCACTCGAACTGAGTACCTTCAACTACGCGACGCAGCAGGGTGTTACGAACAACACGCATGTATACGCCAGCTTCACGACCTGCTTTACGCAGTTCAGTCATTTTGTCTACAGTAACGCCACGGGAATCCGCAACTACTGCAGACAGCGCGCCTTTGGCTACTTCGCTGACTTCAGCAACAATCGCTTGTTTGTCTTGAAGATTTAAAGCCATTAGCTTTGCTCCTGGATGTTTGCCGGAACTCATGTTCCGGAACTCACTTCACTCTTCCCAACGGAAAGAGCGTCTTAATACGGTGAGCAGAAACAAGCCAGAGTATCCAAAAATAATCTTAGCGTTCTGTCACCGTCTACGCAGGGGATTAAGTCTCTTGCGAAACACCTGCGGTCTTCGACGGAGGCCTGGATTAGGCCAGGCTCCAACGAACAAATCTTTTAGCCGCTAACTTTCGTTAGCAAACGTGGGGGTAAGATTGTAGACAAAATCACCGCCCACGTAAAGGCATTAGTTTGCAGCAGCGCTCAGGCCAGCCTGGTCAACTGCAACACCTGCACCCATGGTGGTGGAGATGCTAACTTTCTTGATGTACACGCCTTTCGCCTGAGTTGGTTTTGCTTTTTTCAGCGCAACCAGCAGAGCTTCCAGGTTTTCTTTCAGTTTGTCAGCGTCAAAGTCCACTTTACCGATGGTGGTGTGGATGATGCCGTTTTTGTCGTTACGATAACGAACCTGACCTGCTTTAGCGTTCTTAACCGCTTCAGCAACGTTAGGGGTTACAGTACCAACTTTCGGGTTTGGCATCAGGCCGCGTGGACCCAGAACCTGGCCCAGCTGGCCAACAACGCGCATTGCATCTGGAGAAGCAATAACAACGTCAAAGTTCATTTCGCCTTTCTTGATCTGATCAGCCAGATCTTCCATACCTACCAGTTCAGCGCCAGCAGCTTTAGCAGCTTCAGCGTTTGCACCCTGAGCAAATACAGCTACACGTACGGAACGGCCAGTACCGTGTGGCAGTACAGTTGCGCCACGAACGTTCTGATCGGATTTACGCGCGTCGATGCCGAGGTTAACGGCAACGTCAACGCTTTCAACGAACTTAGCAGTTGCCAGTTCTTTCAGCAGAGCGATAGCTTCGTTGATGTCGTACTGTTTGGTCGCATCAACTTTGTCACGGATCACGGACATGCGCTTGGTCAGTTTAGCCATTTCTTAGTCCTCCACTACCAGGCCCATGGAACGTGCAGTACCTTCGATTGAGCGAGTCATCGCTTCAATGTCGGCACCAGTCATGTCGGCAGCTTTGGTCTGCGCGATTTCCTGCAGCTGAGCGCGGGAAATTTTACCCACTTTGTCTTTGTTCGGTTTACCGGAACCAGACTTGATACCAGCCGCTTTCTTCAGCAGAACTGCTGCTGGAGGGGTTTTGGTAACGAAAGTGAAAGAACGGTCAGCGTAAACAGTGATTACGACTGGGATTGGCAGACCTTTTTCCAGGGATTCGGTTTTGGCGTTGAACGCTTTGCAGAATTCCATGATGTTCACACCCTGCTGACCCAGAGCTGGACCAACTGGTGGACTTGGGTTCGCCATACCAGCTGCAACCTGCAGCTTGACGTAGGCTTGTACTTTCTTAGCCATTCTAAAATCCTCTGATTGGGTGATAGCGCCTCAGGGAGGCTCCCCGTGAATAAAATTCGTTTTACGGGCCGGGGCCCATAAAAACAAAAGGCGCGAAATTGTATTCCAATCTCGCGCCCTGTGCAACGATTAAATCGCCGCTTTTTTGATCGCTGCTTAGGCTTTTTCGACCTGCGCAAAGTCCAGCTCTACCGGGGTCGCACGACCGAAGATAGAAACAGAAACTTTCAGGCGGGACTTCTCGTAGTCCACTTCTTCAACGACGCCATTAAAGTCAGCAAACGGACCGTCGCTAACACGGACCATTTCACCCGGTTCAAACAGCGTTTTAGGACGCGGCTTATCACCCACCTGCTGCAGGCGGTTCATAATCGCATCAACTTCTTTGTCGCTGATTGGCGCCGGACGGTCAGACGTGCCGCCGATAAAGCCCATCACGCGCGGTACGCTGCGCACCAGGTGCCAGCTCGCGTCGTTCATCACCATCTGAACCAGCACGTAACCCGGGAAGAATTTACGCTCGCTTTTGCGACGTTGGCCGCCACGGATCTCAACCACTTCTTCGGTCGGAACCATAACTTCGCCAAATAACTCTTCCATGTTGTGTAATTTGATATGCTCACGCAGCGACGTTGCTACGCGGCCTTCAAAACCGGAAAACGCCTGAACGACGTACCAACGCTTTTTAGGGGCTTCAGACATCTTAGAACCTCAGGCCAGTAATAAAGGAAACCAGGCGAACCAGAATACCATCCAGTCCCCACAGGATCAGTGACATTACAGCGGTAACCGCCGCTACGATCAGCGTGGTGTGCAATGTTTCCTGGCGAGTCGGCCAAATGACCTTACGGACTTCGGTACGCGCTTCACGTGCAAAAGCAACGGTTGCTTTACCTTTAGTCGTCAACAGCGCGACACCGCCCGCTGCAGCAATCAGAATCACCACTGCCAGCGCGCGGAGCGGCAGCATCATGTCACGATAAAGATAGTTGCCAACGATTGCCACAATCAGCAGCACGGCAACAGCGACCCACTTCATCGCTTCCAGGCCGCGCCCGCTCCCTTGAGCTTCGGTATTCGCACTCATAAACCAACCTGTCAGAAGAATTCTACAAATAATTTCACCCCGCGATTGCGAGGCGAGCCAAATCGAAATAATCCCTTTAGGGATTATACGCTCTCTGCAGAGCCTGTCTCAGCAATGATTATGACAAAAATAATCACTGATGAGCCAGGTTCTGATGTGAAAGCGTGCAAAAAGGGCATCAAATGATGCCCTTTTCATGCGCATTGCGTCAAATGTTATCAGCGATTAGCCGAGAACTTTAGCAACCACGCCCGCGCCAACGGTACGGCCACCTTCACGGATTGCGAAACGCAGACCGTCGTCCATCGCGATTGGGTGGATCAGAGTCACAACCATCTTGATGTTGTCGCCTGG
>NZ_QPFW01000202.1:0-28990 GCF_008122455.1 Enterobacter sp. C6 | reverse complement strand
CTCGTGGGGCCAGTGCGTTGCCAGTTGCCTGTCCAGAGACACCATCTCCATCAGCGCCTCAACGCGCTGGCGTTTCTCGTGGCGGGTGCCGTCCAGCCCCCAGGCAATGTTGTCTGCCACGTTGAGGTGCGGGAACAGCGCCCCCTCCTGAGGTACAAAACCGATCCCGCGCTGGTGGGCAGGGACAAAACGGTTTTCATCAAACAGCGTTCTCCCCTGCATGACAATACGCCCGGTGTCAGGCGTTTCGAAACCGGCAAGAATACGCAGCAGCGTGGTTTTCCCCGACCCGGACGGCCCGACAATCGCCGTCCTGCTCCCCGGCGCAACGCTCAGGTTTAAGCTGTCGAGCACCTGCACATCAGAAAACGATTTAGAAATGGCGGTTAATTCAAGCATGTCATAGCCCTGCAATTTTTTTCGACTGCATATAGAGAATGGCGGTCAGCGGGAGTGAAATCAGGATCATCAGCATCGCGTAAGGCGCGGCGGCCACATAGTCAATTTCGCTGGTCAGCGCCCAGAATCCGGTGGAGAGCGTGCGCGTGCCCAGCGGAGAGAGCAACAGGGTGGCGGTCAACTCGTTGCTGACGCCGAGGAAAACCAGCGCGGCACCCGCCGCAGCACCGGGCGCGGCCAGCCGCATCGTGACGCTCCAGAGCGCCTTCGCGGGCGTGCTGCCCAGGCTGCGCGCCACGTTTTCCAGCTCGACCGGCGCCTGCGCAATCCCCGCCCGAAGGTTGATGAGCGCTCGGGGCATAAACATCAGCAGGTAGGCCAGGAACAGGGTAATTTCCGTCTGGTAAATGGGGCGGGCGTAATGAATGGTGACGGTGACCAGCGCCAGCGCCGTGACAATGCCCGGCAGTGAACTGGTGATATAGATGCACCCTTCCAGCATCCGGAAGATACGGTGCGGATAGCGGATACCGAGCCACGCGATGGGGATCACGCACGCCGTCGTCAGGAGCGCACCGCCCACGCCGAGCATCAGCGTCTGGCGCAGGGAGTGCCAGAGATCGGGACTCATCCAGTTTTGCACGCCGCCGAGCCAAATCCAGCGGCACAGGACAATCAACGGCACGCCCAGCGCCAGCACGATCAGCACGATGAAAAACAGCTGGCCCAGCGCGGCAGCCGCAGGCTTCAGCGGCCAGCGTTTTTGCTCGCGCGCGGCCCCGGCGCCAATGCGCGCGTAGCGTGCTTTTCCGCGCGTTACGCCTTCCAGCACCAGGATAGCCAGACAGCATAAGGCCAGCACGCCCGCCAGCATGTTCGCCGCCGGGCCGCTGAAGGTAGACTGGAACTGGTCATAGATTGCCGTGGTGAAGGTATCAAAGCGGATCATCACGTACAGGCCATATTCCGCCAGCAGATGCAGCGCCACCAGCAGCGCGCCGCCGCAGATAGCCAGCTTGAGCTGCGGCAGCACCACGCGGAAAAAGACCCGCCAGGGCGGCGTGCCGAGCGATGCGGCGACATCTTCAAGCGTCGGGTCAAGACGACGCAGCACCGCCGCAACCGGCATATAGATAAACGGATAGTAGGCCAGAACGGAGAGGAACACGCCCGCAGAGAGCCCATGCATGGACGGGACAACGCTCACCCAGGCATAGCTTTGCACAAACGCGGGGATCGCCAGCGGGGCGACCGCCAGTGCAGACCAGATCCCTCGTCCGGCAAGCTGTGTGCGCTCGGTGAGCCAGGCTATCGCCACGCCCGTCACGATACACAGCGGAACCGCTAAAGCCGTCAGCCACAGCGTGTTGCTGAGTAGCTCAGCAACACGCGGGCGAAACACCAGCGCCTTAATGGTTTCCCAGCCGGTCTCAATGCCAATGGCAATGATAAAACCCAAAGGCAGAAGCGCCATTAATGAAAACAACACAGCTAACGCAACCATCGGCAGTGCAGGACGCCTGCGGGCAGGCTCCTGCACTCTGTTTTTTCCGATGTCGAGACTCAGACCAGACATAAGACGTTCACTTCACTCTCAGGATCACAGCAGACCGGCTTGCGTCATCAGCTCGATAACTTTTTTACTGTTGAGCGTTGAAGGTTCAACTTTCGGTGCATCAAGATCTTTCAGCGGGACCAGTTTCGGGTTTGAGGCCGCATTCACGCCCACTGCATATTCAAAGGCATTGTTGGTACGCAGACTTTCCTGGCCTTCTTTACCGGTAATGTATTTGATGAAGGCCTGCGCCTGCGCTTTGTGCTTGCTGGACGCCAGCACGCCACCGCCGGAAAGGCTCACAAACGCGCCCGGATCCTGGTGTTTGAAGTAGTAGAGCTGGGTGTTTTTGCTGTTTTCACCGGTTTTGGACTGATCGACAAAACGGTAGTAGTGATAAATCACGCCGCCATCAATCTGGCCGGCATTGACGGCTTTCATCACCGTGCTGTTGCCTTTATAGGCAACGAAATTGGCTTTCATCGCCTTAAGCCATTCCAGAGTGGCCTTTTCGCCTTTCAGAGCCAGCATCGCGCTCACGATGGCCTGGAAATCCGCGCCTGACGGTGATGCCGCCCAGCGGCCTTTCCACTCGGGTTTCGCCAGATCCATCAGCGACTTAGGCAGCTGCTGTTCGTTCAGTTTTGCCGGGTTATAGACGAATACCGTGCTGCGGGCGGCAATGCCGATCCAACGACCGTGCGCAGGACGATACTCTGCCGGTACCTGCTTCAGGGTGTCAGCATCCAGCGGCGCAAACAGGTTAGCGTTATCCACCAGCACCATGGACGGTGAGTTTTCCGTCAGGAATACGTCGGCCGGCGATGCGCTGCCTTCCTGGACCAGCTGGTTACCCAGCTCGCTGTCATCACCATTGCGCAAAGTCACTTTAATGCCGGTTTCTTTGGTAAAACCGTCAACCCACGACTTCACCAGGTTTTCATGCTGCGCGTTATACACAACGATACCTTCGTTGTTATCGGCGGCAACTGATTGTGTGGAAAGGAAAAGGGATGACGACAACAAGGCAAGCGAGAAGCAGGACAGCAGGCGAGAATTCATGAACATATCCTTAATAGACCAACGGGAGTAACCACTCATAGCTTTGTGGGACAGGATTAAAGCACACAACAACGCTAATGATAATTAGTATCAATCCAGTTTACGCGTAAAAGTGTAAAATTTCATTATTGCGTGGTTTGAAATGATAAAAATCCAGATGGGAAAGATAGTTCAATTCAAAATTAAGAAAACCTTAAGACTGAACGGAAGAAGAATTCATTAGCCTTCTATTTATTATTGCGACATTTAATGCACAGATGAACAACTCTCCCGCCAGAGCGGCGGGAGAATGTAATGCAGTGTGTTATTTATCGATTAAATTAAAATCACCCTGGTTATATCTTTGCCCCTGGATATTGTCAGGCGTAAAGACATGGTCAACGAACTTAATATCAGAATCGGAAAGATTCAGGCTGACCGCTCCCGCATTATCCTGCAAATGCGCTATTTTTCGAGCCCCGGGAATAGGAACAATGTCATCTCCTTTACTCATCACCCATGCGAGGGCCAGCTGCGCGAGGGAACAGCGGTATTTATCCGCGACATCCTGTAGCTGGCCGAGCAGCTGTTGGTTTTTCTGCATCGCTGCTTTCTGGAAGCGGGGCAGGTTCCGCCGGAAATCATCCTCGCCAAAGCCGGAGCTGTCGGTGATTTTCCCGGTTAAAAATCCGCGACCCAGCGGACTGTAGGGCACAAACCCAACGCCCAGCTCGCGGCAAGCGTTGAGAATGTTTTCCTCCGGCTCGCGAGTCCAGAGCGAATATTCCGTTTGCACGGCGGTAATCGGATAAACTTTGCAGGCCCGGCGTAACGTGTCGGCTGAGACTTCTGAGAGCCCGATATGGCGAACTTTCCCTTCCTTGATTAAATCAGCCATTGTTCCCACAACGTCTTCAACAGGTACAGACGGGTCGACGCGGTGCTGATAAAGCAGATCGATAGTCTCGATATTGAGACGTTTAAGTGAACCTTCTACCGCTTCACGAATATGTTCAGGGCGGCTGTCAACACCAGCCATACGTTCAAGACCATGTCCGGAGGGAAGGATGCGAAAACCAAATTTTGTCGCAATCTGTACCTTGTCGCGAATGCCTTTAATCGCCTTCCCGACCAGGACTTCATTATCATAGGGGCCATAGACTTCCGCGGAATCAAGGAAGGTAACGCCCAAATCGACCGCAGCGTGAATGGTATTGATCGCCTCCGATTCTTCGGCGCCACCATAGGCAAAACTCATCCCCATACAACCCAACCCCAGCGCTGACACCTGGAATTTATCTTTTCCCAGATAACGTGATTTCATCTTATATTCCTGTTTTGATAAATGACAGGAAATATATACTTTCATTCTTAACGCATAACAATTAGTATATTTTTAATGCAGTATTTTATGAGAATTAACAATGAAAAATGCACCAGAATTACAACATATAGAAATATTACTTCTTATTGTAAAACACGGGAGTTTTCGTCAGGCCGCAAAAGAATTAAATGTTTCAGCGCCGACGTTAACTGTCGCCATAAATAATCTTGAAGAAAAACTTGGGGTTAGACTTTTGAATCGCTCCACCCGAAGCTTGTCTTTGACGGCCGTCGGTAAAGCGTTTCTTGATGACGTGACGCCCGTCCTGAATGACTACAGACGCGTCATTGATAATCTCAATAACCACAAAGAAAAGCCAGAAGGCGTCATCAAAGTCAACTTACCCCGGATCGTGGTTGATCTCTTTTTTCAAAGCCATTTCGTTACGTTCAAAAATGATTACCCGGGTATTAAATTAGAGTTGTTCACCACTGACAGAAAAATCAATATTATCGACTCAGGTTTCGATGCCGGAATACGTTATACACAAGATGTTCCTAAAGATATGGTTGCCATTCCTTTTGGTGGCAAGATGTCTCTTATTCCCGTTGCCAGCCCCGATTTTCTGAAGAAATCAGGCACGCCTGACTCACCAAAAGATCTGGTCAATTTCAGGTGTATAAATCGCTGTTTTCCTGATGGAAAGCTGTATCGCTGGGAGTTTATGGATCCACAAGGGGAAACAATGGAGGTATCTGTTAATGGCGATCTGGTTGTCGATTCAGACGCGGCAATGATCCAGGCTGCTGAATATGGGTTAGGGATTGCGTTTGTTTATGAGAATCTGGTTGAGGATAAAATTAGCGAAAACAAACTTGTCCGTTTGCTACCTGATTATACCTATCCCGCTGATAATTTTTGTGTTTACTACCCGAGCCGAAAACATCTGCCAGCACCGCTGAGAACCTTCATAGCGTGGGTGATATCGATGAATAAAGACGTACGTTGAGAGGAAATGGCACGCCCTGTAGGATTCGAACCTACGACCTACGGCTTAGAAGGCCGTTGCTCTATCCAACTGAGCTAAGGGCGCACTGAGAAGCGTGTGCTTCGCGGTGGTGAAACGCGAAGAATTATACGGTCAATGGCAGGTGAGTCAATGCCTTTTCCGCTTTCCTGGGCAATTACCGCTAGCCGATTGTAAATACGGCTATTTTCTCAACATTTCTCCCTGTTTCACCGTAAAATTTAGCGCTGCGAAAAGGCCTAGTTGCATTTAAGTAACGCCTGCTGTTTTCCTGAACGTCAGCTCGTCACACTAGAGTCAGGTATCCCGGCCGCCTGGAGGCTGACAGACAACAGGACAATGGAGTGACAGCGCAAAACCTGATCGATACGCCCGCCCGGTTACAGTACCTTTCTCAGGACATCGTCGGCATTAAGCTTGAGCCTATCGTCGCCCTCACCTCCTTGCGCCAGGTTGGCGTGGAGGTACTTAGCGTTCTGTCTGACACGCGTCACAGCGAGGACTTTTTTTGCGATCGGTCCGCTGAGTGGTCGATAACCCTGCTTGAAGCGCAGCTTGCCACGCTAAAAAATACGCCGCACGGACATAACCTTTTTATTAATCTGCCGATAACCGTCCTGACGGAGCCTGCGTCTTTTCAGCGACTTATCAGGTTACCTGGCGTGCCGCTCAATATTGAGATTGTCGACCTCGCGTCCTTTTTGGCGCTATCTGTCGCACAGAAGCAGCATGTGGTTCAGAATCTGCAGCAACTTAGCAGACAGGGACACGCTATCTGGCTGGATGACGTAGATGACGTCTTAGTGCAGTCGTTTTTATCCTGTCGACTCCCGTTAAGCGGCGTCAAAATAGATAAGGAAGCATTCTGGCGTTTACGCGACACCCCTGCGCTGAGGCAACTGGTTTCCCTTTGCTTTCAGCTGGCCGGGAAAGTGCTTATTGAAGGTATTGAGACTGAACGCGATCGTACCTGGGCACTGCAGGCAGGCGCAGACCTCGGCCAGGGATATTACTGGCCGTCCTGGACATGGCCGGAGGATTAAAACGCCATTTCCAGGAGGGAGACCATGCGAATGACAGTGCGCCGTTACCGGCGGCGGCGTACAGGAAGTGATGCACTGGGATTTACGCGCTCACCTTTTGCTCCCCCCTTTTTCGACCGACTCGAATTTTTGAGCCAGTCCATCAGCCAGCCCCGCAAAACAGACGCCCCTTTTATCCTTCTGGTGACGGAGGATCACTACCTGCGCACCGGCTTTCTCAACGGGCAGTTTCCTCTGAGCAGCTGCTGCGACTACGCCACGCTGGACGACGCCCTTATCGCTCAGACACAGTGGCCCTCCGCCCGTCTGGTCGTGGATATAGAAAGCCGGTCCACGGGGCTGCTGGAGAAACTGGATCAGTTGAGAAGGCATAGCCTGTTTCCTCCGTACCTGACGCCCTGGCTGTTAGTCCGGGCCGATAATTACGACACCCGCCTCTTCTGCAAAGCGGCAGGTCCCTTTCATGTGCTCGAACGCCAACTGAACGCCGCCGCGCTCCAGCACAGCCTGCTGGATACCCGCCCCCCGCAGGGTTCCGATAAAGACTGGTTCTCACGCAATGAATGGCCCATCCTGCAGGAGCTCTCACGGGGCAAGACGCTGCGTCAGATTGCCCTGATGCAGAATCGCCCCTATAGCCGCATTATCTATCGTCTCAGCTGCATCCTGCTGAAGCTGGGGCTGAGCCATCGCCAGGAATTGCTTCATCTTCTTAATAACCTCTCAGACTGCACGTTTTCACTCACGTCCTAACCCCTTATTTCCTAAAGCGGTTTAGGAATTTACTTACCAATTGCGTTACATAAATGTTAATTTTTAACAATAAAATCGAATTTATAACTATTCCTAATTTATGGGCGTAAACCTTGTGAAATGCCATAAATTGAATGAACGGCAGCACTTTCCTCCATCCGTTAAGCGAATGCAGATAGCGTTAACAAGATGATAATGATGTAAAAACAAGCAGCTTAGCGACAACGTCCAGGAGTAAAAAGCGAAGCGGGTAGCATGTTCTCCTGCGGACCTGGCGCCGTTATCGTGGTCAACGCAAGCACTTTCGGATGAAGGTCTGACGGCCTGCGAGGGCAATTTTTAACCTCCGCGTCGCGGGTTCGCCCCCAGAAATGATGTCTATTTTTGTTAACAATTGATCAACATACAGAGATATCTGTTATTTTTTGTTATTACATAAAGATGAAAATATGCGGTAAATGAGATAATAGGATATTTCCGCTAATTTTAAAAAAATAGTGATTCAGATCCAGAAGATAATACAAACCCATACGCGGATATTAATTTACAGGGTTTTCGGAAAAAACTTACCCTGTATAATAAGATGCGTACCAAATTTGAATAAGAAAAACCTTTTTGCCAACACCAGCCTAATGAGATGACCGCGCTGAGGCATAGTTCTTTTCATTACGTAAACAAGGATGCTTTCGCTCTTTCCAGGGAAATACTACGGTATAGGGATCTGCACATTATATCCTTCCGGCATTTCGAGAGTTTTACCAAACTCTGCATAACGCTTTTAACAATCTGAGGCATTAAAAATGAAACCGGCATCCGTTATCATTATGGACGAACATCCTATCGTCAGAATGTCGATAGAAGTCCTGCTACAGAAAAATAAGAATATCGCAGTCAAGCTCAAGTCTGGCGATAGCCATGAAGTCCTTGACTGTATCCGCAATCACCCTATCGATCTGGTGATCCTTGACATTGAACTCACGGGCACGGATGCTTTCGCTTTACTTAAGAGAATCAGAAACTTAAACAAAGAGATTAAGGTTCTGTTCCTCTCGTCTAAATCAGAGCTATTTTACGCGGGTCGCGCCATTCGCGCCGGGGCAAATGGCTTCGTCAGCAAACGGAAAGATTTGGGTGAGATCTACAACGCCGTAGAAATGATCCTGATGGGCTATTCCTTTTTCCCGTCGGAAACGCTGAACTTTATAAACCACCTGGGTTCAGGGAAAGGGATGGCAGTAGATATGCCATTATCGAATCGTGAGGTCACGGTATTACGGTATCTGGCGAATGGATTATCCAATAAGGAAATTGCTGAACAGCTACTATTAAGCAACAAAACTATTAGCGCGCATAAATCCAATATTTATTCCAAGCTGGGTGTGCAAAGCATCGTAGAATTAATTGATTACGCCAAAGCGCACGAACTGCTTTAACCTGAATTCACTCCCTGCAGCTTATCTGAGCTGCAGGGAGTGCGGTCAGTGCTAATTATAGTTAATCATAAAGGTGGCATCCGCATCGGCTCGTCCGGGCTGAGGATTATCTGCGGTGGCAATATAATTGGCATAAAACGACAATGTCGCATTCCCCTGCGCATCAACCGACACCGGCTGGCTGGCCTGCTGGAGAGCCAGACGCGTTTTATCCGCATCCCTGATCTCTACCGCGACATGACTTGCTGTACTGGCGTCATTGAGCGCCAGCAAACCGTTATTGCTCCCGTCAGCTTTACCCGAAAACGTAATGGACGCCGCGCCCGGCGGGCAGCCGGTCAGCTTCAGCGTAAACGGCATGGGCTGCGTGCGGCTCCCGGTGGTGCTGAGCTGTTTCGTGGGCCAGGTGCCCAGCGTGACGGTCTTGTCGCTGTCGCTGCCCTCGGCAACGCAGGTAAAATCAACGATATTGCCGTAGAGCCGAATGTTAATCTCGCCCAACGCGGTGTCCGCCTGAGCCTGTGTGCAAAGCGCAAAAAGCGCCACGGTGATAAAACGGATCCCGTTTCGCATATTGGCTCCTTAGTCGTAATCCACGCGCAAATACCCGCGCGAGGTGAAACGCCCTTCCGCTGGCTTATTGCCCGTCACGCTCACCGGCCAGACCCGGATCCCCACCTGCGCCTGCGCGCTGTCGTCAAGGCGGAACGGAATTTTGCTTGTCAGGTTGTTAGGCGTGAGCGGCGCTCCGCTCTCGTTGGCAATGATGAACCCGACGTCCGGGTTATCCGACACCAGCACATTATCAGAGACTTTTTCCGCCTCGACGCGCATCGTCAGCATGGCGTTCGCCTCCACGTTGGTGCATTTGATCGCAATGGTTTTGCTTTGCGATGAGACGCCCTCCGGCTTGTTACCCACGCCCGCCTTGCTGAACAAAGAGGCGCCAATGTCACCGAAATCAAACTCCACCACGTTACCGGCATTAATGGCACAGCTTTGCGGCACCTGAATGGTTCCGCTGTAGCTAATGGTATAGACCGGCGTGGTTAGCGGATCGGAGGAGGTAGTGGTGACGTAGACCCGGAACATGGTGGCACGCGGGATCACCACCATGTTGATAAAACGCCGGGTCACCTTAAGACGGAAGACCAGGCTGGAGTCCTGAACGCCAAACGGTTTGTTTTTGGAGACGTTAGGATGGCTCCCCATCTGGATATAGCTTTTTGGCGGGTAAAACACGCCAGCATAGCTGTCCGTGATTTTCATGGCCCCGTCCAGATAGTCGTTCAGCTTCAGATACTGGTAGCCATCGCTGGTCCCGGTGATCGGGTAATCCGTCACATAGCTGCGCTTGGTGGTGTTCCCGGTCGTGCCCTTCGGGCAGACGGCATTCACCCCTACCCACTGCGATTTTTCGCTGAGCGTTACGACCTGTCCAATCTGGTTATTCGAGCTATTAAATTTATCCGTCAGGTCGTAATGCACCTCCGTCGGCACGCCTTTCTCATTGACGCACACGGTAGCGAATGCGTTTGTTGCGGGCAGTAACGCCAGCAGCGACAAGGCAAAGATTTGGGTTTTAATCACAGCTGATCCCCTTAAGTGTGATTGCCTGTTGCAGGCTCTGTTCAGACAAGCTGTAAGGTGCGCGACACTGGGACTGCGCCCCGTCGCCCCACTGGATCAGCAGTTCGCCTTCCAGCGGCAGCCCACTCAGGTAAATTTGCCCGTCATCCCCCACCATGCTGGTGACACCGCTTCGGGTTTCACGGACCACCGCGCCGAACGGCACGGGCTGGTTACCGCGCATCGCCGTCAGCAAAGCGCGCACGCCAATGCGGGTATCAAAGCTGGCGCGCACCAGCGCGCCTTTCGTCGGCACCACGCTGCTCACGTTGTTTTCGATATCGGTGTTGTTGCTCATGGTGTTGGTATCCAGCGCCACGCGGTTGTAGCGATAGACGGTGGCATACGGCATCACCGCGTAGCCTCGCCAGTCGGTTTTCACCCCGGTCTGGTTTTCAATGCTGACGCCTGATGCTCCCGGCGCTTTGATCAGCACGTTGGTGTCGCCCAGCGGCTGGCTGAAGGTCACGCCGTCGGCGTGTCCGACCACCCCGCCGGAGAGCTGCCAGTTGAGATCGTGCTGATCGTCGCTGTAGTTGTAGCCCACGCCCAATGTGCCGTAGGTCGCCTGCCAGTTGGCGCTGGCGCTTCCGCTTGCGCCGTTGGTGCTGGTGTGTCCCTGGGTCACGCTGTAGTTCAGGTTGCGGTCCTCCAGCAGCGTTCCGCTGACGCCGGTTTGCCAGCTTGTGTCGCCATCGCTGTTTCGACTGGCGGATGCCGTAGCGTAGGCGCGATCAATCGCGCTGTCCCGGCGATAGCCCTGACGGGTAAAGAGGCTGAACGGCACGGAGACGTTAAATGACGCGATCCGATCGGTGCCGTCTATCCCAACGGATTTGTTCCACGACCACGAAACGGAGTAGTTGATTCCCTTCACGCCGCCCGCATAGCCCAACTGGTACCAGAGGTTCGTCTCATCGGTTCCCCAGTAGGTCTGCTCGCTACCGGAGATATAGACCGAGCCGTAGTCCCCCAGCGACTGAGATACGTTGAGCTGGAAGCGGCCTTTTTTATTCCACGTCAGGTTGTGATAACTCTGCACGTCTGGCACATCGTTATCGTTCTGGCTATCGGCATACTGATAGCCTTCCATTGAGCGCCAGGCGACATCGTCGAGGGTGTAAAAGCCTTTTGTGGAGTAGCGGTAGCCCAGCAGCTGGAAGTTGGTGCCGAAGCCGTTAAGGGATTTCGCATAGAGGAAGCGCAGAGACTGCCCTTCATGCTTGCTGTCGTCCGCAAGCTGGCTGCGGGCGTGGGTTATATCGAGCGAGACCGCGCCCCAGTCACCCAGGTTTTTTCCGGCCCCGACGGCCACCGCGGTATAGCGTGACGCCAGCTGTGTCCCGCCGTAGAGCGTGTAACCGTTGGCAAGACCGGTAATCAGGGTTCCCTGGGTGAAGAACGGCGTGTCCTGATCGCTGTTACCGCTGCGGTAATCCCCCGCGACGAGGTCGTACTTCCAGCGCCCTTCACGCTGCAGAAGCGGCACGGTGGAGTACGGCACGGTATAGCGCTGCTGGGTGCCGTCTTTCTCTTCGACCGTGACCTCCAGGTCACCGCTTGAGGAGGTCGGGTTAAGATCGGTAATGGCAAATGCGCCCGGCTGGACATAGCTTTGATAGATAACGTAGCCATTCTGGCGAACCACCACTTTAGCGGGCGTACGGGCGATCCCGCGCACGGTCGGCGCGTAGCCCTGCAGGCTGTCCGGGTACATGCTGTCAGACGAGAAGAGCCGCCCGCCGCGGAACCCCATGCTGTCGAAAACGTCATTCCCGGTATTGCTGTCGCCCAGCACCAGTTCGCTTTTCAGCGGGATAACGGTGCGCTGCGCCCAGGTGCCAATATTCTGCCACTCGCTGTGACGCTGCCCGTTATTCTGCGTGTACCGCCATGCGCCGTTGTTACGTAAACGCCAGGCGCCATAGTTCAACCCGCTTTGCAGGTTCAGATAATAGCTGTCGTCTTCGCTTCCCCGGTTACCGGTGAAGCTGTAGTTCACCAGCGCGGCGGGGATGCCTTCATCCCACTGTTCGGGCGGAATATAGCCCCGGGCGCTGTTCTGCAATGCCACCTGCGGCAGGCTGACGTCCAGACGCTGTGAGGCAAAGTTGAATACCGTTTCGCTGCCGGGTATGGCCGTAGCCAGCGGAACGCAGGTCTCGCCCTGCACCTTAGCCAGCTCGGGAAACGCCGCAACGTTGACGCCAAAGCGGTCAAGCATCGCGCGCGTAATGCACGCCGACAAACCGCCCGCCACCGGCGGCGTGTTCTCGGCCTGCTCAAAACGCACGTCCTGGGTACCGATAAACTCATCGTTGCGCCAGATATCCACGCGATAAACGCCGGGTGCCTGCTGGTGTCCTTGTTCAAAACGCGACAAATCCGCCACGCTGGCGGTGTCGTCGGACAAAAAGGCCGGGTTGAAATAGCTTTCGCTCCAGCCAGCCTGCGGCCAGAGCGCAGCCATCAGCGCCAGCGCAACCGGGCAGTAACGTCTCTGGTGGTTTTTCATCGCCCTGACTCTGCTCACAGGTTGACGCTACGCGCCGGGGTGATGGCACCGTAGTCATTCACGCTCTGCCAGGAAAGCGTACCGCTGGCACCGGCTGGCAGCACCTGCTGAGCCGAGCTTTTCGGCGCAACCATCAGGTTATCCAACTGCTGCCCGCCCAGCTTCAGATTGACGAGGGTGATGTAATACGGGGACGCGTTGCTAACTTTGAGGTGGCTGCCCGCGCGTTCGAACCGCAGCTGGGAAAGCGCCTCTTCCGGCTGCATCGCCAGGTTGTTCGGGCGCACAAACAGCTTGATGCGCGAGAGGATCGCCAGCTGCAGCACGTTATTGTTTTCCGTTTTCGCTTTGTTCACTGACGGGATCGCCTTCACGTTCATGTAAAACAGCGATTCGCGGTCGGCAGGCAGCGCCGGCCCGGCGTAAATAATACGCAGCGTGTTTTCACTGTTCGGCTCGCTAACAAACAGGGGCGGCGTGACGGCAAAGGTTTTTTCTTTTTGCCCGTTCGCATTTTCGATCCACGCGTTAATTAAATAGCGTTCCTGTTTGTTGCTGTTGGTGATCGCCAGCGACGTTTGCTTCGCCTCTGCCGGATAAATAACGCGGGTGGCCCCCAGCGCAATACCGCCGGATGCATTTGCGCAGGCAGAAACCATCATCAAAATAAACGATAAAAAAAGTCCTGGTTTAATTAGGGTATTCATCACAACCGTACCTTTAATAATGTGTTCGCAGGTGTTATGGATAAATCAACGTAAACCAGACATCCGACTGAATTTTGCCTGGCTCGAGATGTTCGGAAATAACCCGATAGCGAGCGCTAAAATGGAACGCGAGCTCGCGGGTTTCGATCGGCAGCCAGCTGACGGCCGTGGCGTTTGGGATAATCTGACGCTGCTGTTCGTCAAAGAGCGCCAGCCCGACGCCGCTGTTGACAGGTGTTTCACCCGGCCGCGATGTCGCCAGAAAGACCTGCGGATCCTCTGCGGGTGTGACGCCCTGAAACTGGATCCCCACCGTGCGCGAAACATCCACGCTGCAGTCCAGCAGCCGCACGGTGAAAGGCACATTCACCGTGGAAAAACTGCCCACGCCGGAAAATGAATTGGTTCGGTACTGCCCCATGTCGATGCGCATATTCTGGCTATCTGGCGCCACGGCGCAGCCGCCGTTCACCAGTTCACCCCGAAGATGAACCTTGCCACCTTCGATCACCACGGTATGCGCCGAAGCCGGGCAAGCCATCGCAAGGGTTAACAGCAGTAGTGTTCCAGTCCTTGTCATCCTTCGTTCCTGGCAATAGCGTATGACGGGCCTCGTCCCTGAGGCCTGAACATCCCTGTGCGGAGGAATTACTCGTATTTCATTACGAAGGTGGCGTCAGCGTTCGCCTGGCCCGGCTCGGTGGTGGCAGCCGTTGATTTATAACGCGCGGTGAACTTCAGGGTGTTGGTCCCTTCGATCAGCGTCTGCGCAGCAGAGAAGGTCGCGCCGTCTGGGGTCAGAACGCTGGATTTGCTGTCGAGGATCTCGATACCCACGCCTTTCGCGGTGTTGTCGTTGTTACCGGAGGTCACGGCCAGCAGGGTTTTGTCGGTTGGGTCGATCTGACCGGTGAACGCAACAGCTGCAGTTTTGGCAACCAGCGGATCGCAATCATTCAGTTCAATGTTGAATGGAATATTAGAGGTGGTGTCGCCCACTTTAGTAAATTTCGCGGTGCGATACTGACCCAGATTAACGGTCTGCTCGGAAGAATCCGTATTTACTGAACAAGCGGCATTAACCAGCTCACCTTTAAAATGTACGGTACCGCCATTTACGGAAACCGGCGCAGCAGGATCTGCTGCATTTGCGGCACCCGCAACCAGGGCCAAAGTTGCAATAACAGTAGAAGCAATGTTGCTGAGTTTCATGTCTATTCCTTTAAAATGTAAATAACCCTTCCCGCGAATAATCGGGAATAAGAAATACGTTCAATTGAGTAATTGAAAGCTTATTTCGGAGGAGACAAAGTAGCTCAGGAGGCGATTTTTAAATATGTCAAAACGCTGCCATTTCGCCAGGTCACATCCTAATCCCGCCTAAGAAATTGACCATCCCTTAAGAAGGGTTTTTGCGTCTTGCTGATAAAAACGCGTAAAGGGTGACTGACAGCGAGGCTCGCTTCTGACAAAATACACGCATCCCCCCTTTCGAACGTTACAGACGGAATCTTCTCTCTGATGGCAGCAAAGATTATTGACGGTAAAACGATTGCGCAGCAGGTGCGCTCTGAGGTCGCGGAAAAAGTGAAGGCGCGTAAAGCCGCCGGAAAACGCGCCCCCGGGCTGGCCGTTGTGCTGGTTGGCAGCAACCCGGCATCGCAGATTTATGTCGGCAGCAAGCGCAAAGCGTGTGAAGAGGTCGGCTTCGTCTCCCGCTCTTACGATTTGCCGGAAACCACCAGCGAAGCAGAACTGCTGGAACTTATTGACACTCTGAATGCCGATAAAGAAATCGACGGCATTCTGGTTCAGTTGCCGCTGCCAGCAGGTATCGACAACGTGAAGGTGCTGGAGCGTATCGCACCGGATAAAGACGTGGACGGTTTCCATCCGTACAACGTTGGCCGCCTGTGCCAGCGTGCGCCGCGTCTGCGCCCGTGCACGCCGCGCGGCATTGTGACGCTGCTGGAGCGTTATAACATCGACACCTACGGCCTGAACGCCGTGGTGATTGGTGCCTCTAACATCGTGGGCCGTCCGATGAGCATGGAGCTGCTGCTGGCCGGCTGCACCACCACCGTGACCCACCGCTTCACCAAGAACCTGCGTCATCACGTCGAAAATGCCGATCTGCTGATCGTCGCGGTCGGTAAGCCGGGCTTTATTCCGGGCGAGTGGATTAAAGAGGGTGCGATCGTCGTGGACGTCGGGATTAACCGTCTGGAAAACGGCAAAGTGGTTGGCGACGTGGTGTATGAAGATGCCGCCGCACGCGCCTCTTACATTACCCCTGTACCGGGCGGCGTGGGTCCAATGACCGTCGCAACGCTGATTCAGAATACTTTGCAGGCATGCGAAGAATATCACGACGTAGAGGACGCGTAAGATGGCGACTTTTTCATTAGGTAAACATCCGCACGTTGAGCTGTGCGATCTGCTCAAGCTGGAAGGCTGGAGCGAAAGCGGCGCGCAGGCGAAAATCGTTATCGCCGACGGGCGGGTGAAAGTCGACGGCGTGGTAGAAACGCGCAAGCGCTGCAAGATTGTCGCGGGCCAGACCGTGAGCTTTGAAGGACAGAGCGTAACCGTGACGGCCTGAGCCGTTTGATGCCCTCACCCTAACCCTCTCCCTCAGGGAGAGGGGATAAAAAATTCCCTCACACCCATCACGGTTATTTATCGATCAACTTCAAATAATCACTATTTCATCTGTTGAAACGTGAAAATTCAGTTGCGCGTTTTTCACTCTTTGCTCACGATAAGTAGAACGTTCTACTAAAACGTTCTACTTACAATAACATCGCAAAAAAAAGCGCTACTCGGGGGAAATCAGCATGAGTCTGATATCAGGGTTTGTTAAATCGCTGTCTAAGTTATCGATGATTGGTCGCGCCTTAATGCTGCCAATTTCACTGCTTCCCGCTGCGGGCCTGCTGCTGGCCTTCGGCGATAAGTTCCATCTGCCGCTGATGATGAACGCGGGCGGGGTTATTTTTGATAACCTGCCAATGCTGTTTGCCATTGGCTCCGCCGTGGGTCTGGCGTCAGAATCCGGCATCGCGGCGCTGTCTGCGGCCGTTTCGGTGTTTGTCACCAATATCACCATCAGCACCGTGCTGAGCATCACGCCGGAAATGGCCTCCCAGGGGGGGAAATACGCCATGGTGGTGGGCATTCCGACGCTGCAGATGGGCGTCTTTGGCGGCCTGATCTGCGGTATTCTCGCGGCCTGGTGCTATAACCGCTTCCACACCATGCAGCTGCCGGAGTTCCTGGGCTTCTTTTCCGGCAAGCGCTTCGTAGCGATTGCAACGGCGTTCCTCTCTTTCCTGATGGGGCTGCTGCTGCCGTATGTCTGGCAGCATATCCAGGCCGGTATCGACGCGCTCTCCGTGGTGGTGAACGGCGATAATCAGGCGGCATCGACCTTTATCTTCGGTCTGGTGGAGCGCGCGCTGATCCCGCTCGGTCTGCACCATATCTGGTATCCGTCGTTCTGGTATTCGTTTGGCGATTACACCACCCAGGCAGGCCAGGTGATCCATGGCGACCAGACCATCTGGTTCAAGATGCTGGAAGAGGGGGTGAAATCCTTCAGCAGCGATACCTACCAGAACGCCGGTAAGTTCATGCAGGGTGAATTCCCGCTGATGCTGTTCGCGCTGCCCGCCGCGTGCCTGGCGATGTATCACGAAGCCCATACGAAGAATAAGAAAATCGCGGCCGGTATTCTGTTCTCCGCGGCGCTCACCTGCTTCCTGACGGGGATCACCGAACCGGTTGAGTTTACCTTTATCTTCGTGGCACCGATTCTGTACGTCTTTAACGCCATCATGGCGGGTCTGGCCTACATGACCATGTACCTGCTGCATGCGCATATCGCCAAGTCGTTCTCCGCGGGCTTTATCGACTATCTGTCATTCGGGATCCTGCCGTCGTTTAACGGTTATCAGACCCACTTCCTGAGCGCCATTATCATCGGCATTCCAATGGGCCTGATTTATTACTTCACGTTCCGCTTTGTGATCCGTCGCTTCGACGTGAAAACGCCGGGCCGCACTGAAGTGACCGCCAACGCGGATGAGAAATCGGATTCCGAACTCGCGACCGAGATTATCACCCTGCTGGGCGGGGCGCATAACATCGACTCCGTCGGCGCCTGTATCACACGTCTTCGCCTGGAAGTGACAAAAAGCGAGGTGGTGGATAAAGACGGCCTGAACGGACTCGGCGCGCGCGGCGTGGTCTTCGTCGGCGACAACGGTATTCAGGTGATTTTCGGTGCCAGAGCACAGTTTATCGCCCAGACCATGTCCACCATGATCGGCAAATAATAAGATGCCTGAACGACACGTCTCCTGTACGCTGGGAGGCGTGTTTTATCTGGCTGATAATCGGTAAATTTCAGGGAGCGGTTTTGAAGAAAGTCAGCATTATTGATGTCGCAAAGCACGCGGGCGTGTCGGTTTCAACCGTCTCGCTGGTGCTGCGCCAGAAAGGGAAAATCTCAGAGGCAACGATCGAGAAGGTCAACGCTGCCATCAATACGCTGGGCTATGTTCATAACGTTGCCGCTGCCAACCTCCGCGCCAATACGTCCAATCTGATTGGCCTGATCCTGCGTGACTTTAGCGACAGTTTCTCCATCAAGGTGATGGCGAGCATCGTCCAGGATCTTGAAAAACAGGGGTACATGGTTTTTCTCGGCCAGCCCCAGAACGACCATGACCAACTTGAGCGCTGCCTGCTGTCGTTTAAGCAGCAGGGCGTCGCCGGGGTGATCTATCTGGCCTCGGATACCCGCACCGCTACCCTGCCGGAACAGATTCGCCGCTGTCCGCTGCCGCTGGTGGTGGTCTCTCAGTCGCTGCTGGATGAAAAATGCAATCTGGTGATGCGCGATAACCGACAGGCGGCCAGTCTGGCGGTGCGTTATCTCATCGAGCGCGGCCATCGCAATATCGCCTACATTGGCGGACGTGAAGGCTGCCTTATCCGCGAGCAGCGCCTGCTCGGTTTTCGCAGCGCGATGGCGCAAAACGGGCTGGTCTGGCGCGATGAATACTCTCCGGCCTGTAGCGATGACACGCTGGCAGCGGGTTTCGCCACCCGCCAGCTGCTGGAAAAAAACAATACTATCACCGCCCTGCTCTGCCACTCGCCGGATGCCATGATCGGCTCCATCTCCGGTATTCATCAGGTCGGGCGTACGGTGGGTAAAGATGTGTTTTTAACACAGCAGGTTGCGCTGGTCGGTTTCGAAGATATGCTCCACGTTAACCTCACCTCGCCGTCATTTACCTACGTCTCGTCCGCCAGCGAAGAGACGGGGCGTCAGGCGGCCGGGCTGATTATTCGCACGCTAAAGGAGCCGACGCTGCAAATCCAGCGCATTACGCTTTCCGGGCAGCTTATCGCGCGCGAGTCGGCGTAAAATAAGAATTTGACGCGGGTCTGCTGGCGCGGGTTTACTGCTATATTTCCATGATTTGCCATGGATAATGTCAATGCCTACCGTTATTACGCACGCTGCTGTTCCGCTTTGTCTGGGCTTAGGCCTGGGGACAAAAGTTATCCCACCCCGCCTGCTGTTTGCCGGGATTGTTCTCGCCATGCTGCCGGACGCCGACGTGCTGGCGTTTAAGTTCGGCGTCGCGTATGGAAATGTTTTCGGCCATCGCGGCTTTACCCACTCCCTGCTGTTCGCCTTTGCGGTGCCGATACTTTGCGTGCTGACTGGACGACGATGGTTCAGGGCCAGCCTGACGCGGTGCTGGCTGTTTTTAACGGTGTCATTGCTGTCGCACAGCCTGCTGGATTCGATTACCACAGGCGGAAAAGGCGTCGGCTGGCTGTGGCCGTGGTCAGATGAACGCTTCTTTGCGCCGTGGCAGGTGATTAAGGTCGCGCCGTTTGCGCTCTCACGCTATACCACGCCGTACGGGCATCAGGTGATTATTTCAGAACTGCTGTGGGTGTGGCTGCCGGGGGTTGTGCTAATGGGAATGTTGTGGTGGAGAAGAAGGTAAAAAAAAGCCGGGTGGCGGCTGCGCCTTACCCGGCCTACTTTTACCCGTAAGCCCGGTAAGCGTAAGCGCCACCGGGCGTTACAGACTTACTTACGGCGCCAGGTGGTACCCTGCGGGCCGTCTTCCAGAATGATGCCCATCTCGGTCAGACGGTTACGCGCCGCATCGGCCGCCGCCCAGTCTTTCGCCTGACGCGCTTCCAGACGCGCTTTGATCAACGCTTCAATTTCCGCCACTTCGCCGTCATCCGCCTGCGCACCGCTCTGCAGGAACACGTCCGGATCCTGCTCCAGCAGGCCGAGCACGGAAGAGATCTTACGCAGGTGGGACGCCAGCGCATTCGCCGCCGCCATATCTTCTGACTTCAGGCGGTTCACTTCGCGCGCCATGTCGAACAGCACGGAGTAGGCTTCCGGGGTGTTGAAGTCGTCGTTCATCACCTCAATAAAGCGCGCTTCGAACGCTTCGCCACCTGCAGCAGGAACAGACCTGTCGGTACCGCGCAGCGCGGTGTACAGACGCTCCAGCGCCGAGCGCGCCTGTTTCAGGTTCTCTTCGCTGTAGTTCAGCTGGCTGCGATAGTGGCCGGACATCAGGAAGTAGCGCACGGTTTCCGCGTCGTAATACTTCAGCACGTCGCGCACGGTAAAGAAGTTACCCAGCGATTTCGACATCTTCTCGCGGTCAACCATTACCATCCCGGAGTGCATCCAGTAGTTCACGTACTCGCCGCCGTGGGCGCAGGTGGACTGCGCAATTTCGTTTTCGTGGTGCGGGAACATCAGGTCTGAACCGCCGCCGTGAATGTCGAAGTGCTTGCCCAGCTGTTTGCAGTTCATCGCGGAACACTCAATGTGCCAGCCCGGGCGGCCTTCGCCCCACGGGGATGGCCAGCTTGGCTCCCCCTCTTTGGACATCTTCCACAGCACGAAGTCCATCGGGTTACGCTTCACGTCAACCACGTCGACACGGGCACCGGCCTGGAGCTGATCCAGATCCTGACGGGAAAGCGAACCGTAGGTTGGGTCCGTTGGCACCGAGAACATCACGTCACCGTTGTCCGCAACGTAGGCGTGACCGCGTGCGATCAGCTTTTCGGTGATCTCGATGATTTCGTGAATATGGTGGGTCGCGCGCGGCTCGCTGTCCGGGCGCTGAATATTCAGAGCATCGAAATCTTTGTGCATCTCAACGATCATGCGATCCACCAGCGCGACAAAGCTTTCGCCGTTCTCATTAGCGCGCTTGATGATTTTGTCGTCGATGTCGGTGATATTACGCACGTATTTCAGGGTATAGCCCAGAAAACGCAGGTAGCGTGACACCACGTCAAAAGCGACAAAGGTACGGCCATGGCCAATGTGACAGAGATCGTAAACCGTAATACCACACACGTACATGCCGACTTCCCCGGCATGGATAGGTTTAAATTCCTCTTTTTGGCGCGTCATTGTATTAAAGATTTTTAACATCGAAGATTCCATGTAAACACGTGTGTGGTTGAAAACCGGCTATTCTACCCGTAATTCAAACCCGAAGCAGCACACAATGCAAGGTGATCGCATCCTGTGGTTATGCTATAACAAGCCCCTATAGATGACCCGAACGCGGGTCGACGTACCACAATAACGGAACAGGATGCAAAAATGGTTACTTTCCACACTAATCATGGCGATATCGTAATCAAAACCTTTGATGACAAAGCGCCTGAAACAGTTAAAAACTTCCTGGACTACTGCCGCGAAGGTTTCTACAACAACACCATTTTCCACCGCGTGATCAACGGTTTTATGATCCAGGGCGGCGGTTTCGAACCTGGCATGAACCAGAAAGCCACTAAAGAGCCGATCAAGAACGAAGCGAACAACGGCCTGAAAAACACCCGCGGCACGCTGGCGATGGCGCGTACTCAGGCACCTCACTCTGCAACCGCGCAGTTCTTCATTAACGTGGCGGACAACGACTTCCTGAACTTCTCCGGCGAAAGCCTGCAGGGTTGGGGCTACTGCGTATTCGCAGAAGTGGTTGAAGGTATGGACGTGGTTGACAAGATCAAAGCCGTCTCTACTGGCCGCAGCGGTATGCACCAGGACGTTCCGAAAGAAGACGTTGTGATTACAAGCGTGACCGTCAGCGAGTAATTCGTGGCGACACTCTTTATTGCGGATCTGCATCTGCAAACAGAAGAACCGGCGATAACCGCCGGTTTTCTGCGTTTTTTACGCGGTGAAGCGAAAAGCGCCGATGCGCTGTACATCCTGGGCGACCTCTTTGAAGCCTGGATTGGCGACGACGATCCTAACCCGCTGCACCGTGAAATGGCTTCGGCCATTAAAGCGCTGGTGGATTCCGGCGTCCCCTGCTACTTCATTCACGGCAACCGTGATTTCCTGATCGGCAAGCGCTACGCCCGTGAAAGCGGCATGACGCTGCTGCCGGAAGAACAGGTGCTCGACCTCTACGGCCGCAAGGTGCTGATCATGCACGGCGACACGCTCTGCACCGACGATACCGGCTACCTGGCGTTTCGCGCTAAAGTCCACACCCCGTGGATCCAGAAGGTGTTCCTTGCCCTGCCGCTGTTTATCCGCAACCGCATCGCCGCCAGAATGCGCGCGGGCAGTAAAGCCGCCAACAGCAGCAAATCCATGACCATCATGGACGTTAATCCTCACGCGGTGGTCAACGTGATGGAAAAACATGGCGTTCAGTGGTTGATCCACGGGCATACCCATCGTCCAGACGTGCATTCCCTTATCGCCAACGGCGAACCGGCCCATCGCGTGGTGTTGGGTGCATGGCACTCAGAAGGATCCATGGTCAAAGTCACGCCAGAGGGTGTGGAGCTGATCGCTTTTCCGTTTTAACCCCTTACAGTTCATTCTATTTTTTTGAACAATATTGGCAAATTGTTTCGATTTTAATCAGCCCGTGGTCGGCCTATTATTTATCACATCAGGGCAGCACGCCCTATCCCAGATAAATTACTTAAGGAATACGACCATGAAATCCATCAAAACTTTCGTTGCAGTTACCGCTCTTTCCCTGGCTTCCTTCGGCGCTTTCGCGCAGAGCGTCAGCGCAACCGGTTCAACCCTTGACCGCGCAGAAGCGAAAATTGCTGCACAGGCTGCTGAACAGGGCGCGTCTTACAAAATCACCAGCGCGAAGGTCGACAACCGCGTGTATATGACCGCAGAACTGACGAAATAATGATTGCCCTTCGACAAAAACAGACCGCCAGAATGCGGTCTGTTTTGTTATGAATTGATGGCAACAACGGCTCAAGATTTAACCGCGCAACCGTTTTCCTTGCCCGTATAACATGCTATTCTCTGTGCCCTCGAAAGCAGTGTGTTTCGCACCACAGGAGTTTTAAGACGCATGTCTTCCCGCAATAATCCGGCGCGTGTCGCCATCGTGATGGGGTCCAAAAGCGACTGGGCTACCATGCAGTTCGCCGCCGAAATCTTTGAAATCCTGAATGTTCCGCACCACGTCGAAGTGGTCTCCGCGCACCGTACACCGGACAAACTGTTCAGCTTCGCCGAAAGCGCCGAAGAGAACGGTTATGAGGTGATCATTGCCGGTGCGGGCGGCGCAGCACACCTGCCGGGCATGATTGCCGCCAAAACCCTGGTGCCGGTTCTGGGCGTCCCGGTACAAAGCGCCGCGTTAAGCGGTGTGGACAGCCTCTACTCCATCGTCCAGATGCCGCGCGGTATTCCTGTCGGGACGCTGGCGATTGGCAAAGCGGGCGCGGCGAACGCTGCCCTGTTGGCCGCGCAGATCCTGGCGACGCACGATAAAGCGTTACATCAGCGTCTGGCGGAGTGGCGTAAAGCCCAGACCGACGAAGTGCTGGACAATCCGGACCCGCGGGGTGCGGCATGAAGCAGGTTTGCGTCCTCGGTAACGGCCAGTTAGGCCGCATGCTGCGTCAGGCCGGTGAGCCGCTGGGTATTGCCGTCTGGCCCGTCGGGCTGGACGCTGAACCTGAAGCCGTACCGTTCCACCAGAGCGTGATCACCGCCGAGATCGAACGCTGGCCGGAAACCGCGCTGACCCGCGAACTGGCGCGTCATAACGCCTTCGTAAACCGCGACGTGTTCCCGATCATTGCCGACCGTCTGACGCAAAAGCAGCTGTTCGACAAGCTCGGCCTGCCGACCGCGCCGTGGCAGCTCCTGTCCGATAAAAGCGAGTGGAATGATGTTTTCGCGATGCTGGGCGAGCTGGCCATCGTGAAGCGCCGCGTGGGCGGCTACGACGGCCGTGGCCAGTGGCGTCTGCGCGCAGACGACACTGCCGAGCTGCCGGACGACTGCTACGGCGAATGCATCGTTGAGCAGGGCATCAACTTTAGCGGTGAAGTGTCACTGGTTGGCGCACGCGGGCACGACGGACATACCGTCTTTTATCCGCTGACGCATAACCTGCATCAGGACGGTATTCTGCGCACCAGCGTCGCCTTCCCGCACGCCAATGCTGAGCAGCAGGCGCAGGCAGAAGAGATGCTTTCTGCCATCATGCACGAACTCGGATATGTGGGCGTCATGGCGATGGAGTGCTTTATCACCCCGTCCGGTCTGCTGATCAACGAACTTGCACCGCGCGTGCACAACAGCGGCCACTGGACGCAAAACGGCGCGTCCATCAGCCAGTTCGAACTGCACCTGCGCGCGATCACCGACCTGCCGCTGCCGCAGCCGGTGGTGGACAGCCCGTCGGTGATGATCAACCTGATCGGCACCGATCTGAACTACGACTGGCTGAAGCTGCCGCTGGTACATCTGCACTGGTATGACAAAGAGGTTCGCGCGGGTCGTAAGGTCGGTCACCTGAACCTGAACGACAGCGACACGGGCCGCCTGAGCGCCACCCTGGAAGCCATGATCCCTCTCCTGCCGCCGGAATATGCGAGCGGCATCGTCTGGGCACAGTCAAAGCTCAAGTAAGACATCTGCGCCGGGGAGTTGACCTTCCCCTTCCCCGGCGTACAATCCCCGCCCATTGCTGCTGAGTTTTCTTCTGGAATAACCATGAACGATGGAACGGACTATCGCGTGATCCTCGCGTCTGATACCCCTTTAATCGACGTTCGCGCGCCGATCGAATTTGCCCAGGGTGCGATGCCCGCCGCCATTAACCTGCCGTTGATGAATGACGACGAACGCGCCGCCGTCGGCACCTGCTATAAACGCCAGGGCCCCGAGGCCGCGCTGGCGCTTGGCCATAGCCTGGTGAACGGCGAGACGCGTGAGGCACGTATTAACGCCTGGCGTGAAGCCAGCCTTGCCCATCCTGAGGGCTTTCTCTGCTGCGCGCGCGGCGGTCAGCGCTCGCATATCTCGCAGGCCTGGCTTAAAGAGGCGGGCATCGACTACCCGCTGATCCGCGGCGGCTATAAAGCCCTGCGCCAGACGGCGATTCAGGTGACGATTGAGCAGTCACAAAAGCCGATAGTGCTTATCGGCGGCTGTACCGGAAACGGTAAAACCCTGCTGGTGAAGCAGCACGCGCAGGGCATCGATCTGGAAGGGCTGGCGCACCATCGCGGTTCGTCGTTTGGCCGCACGCTCACGCCGCAGCTTTCCCAGGCGAGCTTTGAAAACCACCTTGCGGTTGAACTATTGAAAAAAGACGCCGCGCGCTGGGTGCTGGAAGATGAAGGTCGGATGATTGGCTCTAACCACCTGCCGGAGTGCCTGCGCGACCGGATGGTTGAAGCGCCTATCGTGGTGGTAGAGGATCCGTTTGAAATCCGTCTTGAACGCCTGCGCGAAGAGTATTTCGACCATATGTGGGCGGATTTTTCTGCTGCCTACGGCGAGGAAGCGGGCTGGAAAGCGTACAGCGAGTACCTGCACCACGGCCTGTTCGCCATACGCCGCCGTCTGGGGCTACAGCGGTATGCAGAATTCACCGTGCTGTTAGATTCCGCGCTGCTGGAACAGCAACGATCTGGCAGCACGGACGCGCACTTCAGCTGGCTTGTACCGCTCCTGAACGACTATTACGACCCGATGTACGGCTATCAGCTGGAGAAAAAGGCGGAGAAGATTGTGTATCGCGGGACGTACGGCGAGGTAGCTGACTGGCTTAATCGCTAAAAGAAAGCCGGGTGGCGAGGTAAAAGCAAAACGGCAACCAGGGTTGCCGTTTTTAATGTTTGTTCCCTCTCCCCGTGGGAGAGGGTCAGGGTGAGGGCATCAGGCCGCACCCTACAAGATCACTTAGAAGTCGTAACGCAGACGCACCAGGTTCATGTCGCCCAGGTCGTCGGTGCTGGAGGTGAACACGTGTTCGTAGTCCACGCGGAAACCGTAATCCAGCTGGAAGCTGATACCCACGCCGTTGTCGATGCGCTGGTAGTTGCGGCCATTCACGTAGTCAATACGGTCGCCCATGAAGTAAGGCTGGATAGATTTAACCGCATACTGACCAATTGGGAACTTGTAGCCCGCAAAGTATTCAATACCCCATGCATCACCGGCGAAGTAGTCGTTAACAGACACTTTTTTGGTGGTCATGAAGTTCTGATACCAGCCGCCGCCAACGGAGAATGTCCAGTTGTCCGGGGTCCAGCTCAGCGCGGTACCGAGGATGTTCTGGTCGTAGGTTTTGCTGTCGCCATTGGCCGGGTTACGCATATCCGCACGGGTGTAGTTCCACGCGGCGCCCCAGGTCAGATCGGTGGTCAGGTGGTAATCCAGACCCAGTGAACCGCCGCCTTTACGCTTGTAGCGCAGGCCGTTGCCCGGCAGGTATTCGCTGTCTTCAAACAGGTAGGATGCATAAATGTCAGCATCGCCCACGGTTTTCTTATATTTCAGCATATTACGTGAACGGTAAGAGCCGTCGTAATCGCCTTTGATCCCGTTACCTGGTGCCTGACCGATCATGTCGTAGTCCCAGATATCGGTTTTCGCGCCCACCACATCATAGTAAACGCTGTTCTGTTGACCGAAGGTCAGCGTACCCCAGGTGTCGCTCTTCAGACCGGTGTAGAGCATACGACGCGTCGTGTCGTGGTCGCTTTCGCTGTAGTGGTTGTCCCAGTTGAACATTGCAGGGAAGTTCACGCCCAGCTCGTAGTAGCTTACCCAACTGATGTCATCAAACAGGTAGTAATCTGCTGCGAAACGGAAACGGGTGCCACCGTCGAAGCCGTTACGCTTGTAAGAACCTTTGTCGCCGTCACCGGTCATCATGTTGAACTGTGGACGGATACTCCCACCCACGGTGAAGTTCAGGCGGCTCAGCGGGTTACCCGCCTGAGGATCCTGCTTAAGAACGGTGATTTCCGCCTGAGAAGCGAAGGTAGTCAATGCCACTGCCGCGCCGATCGTTGCCGCCAGCGCTGATTTTTTTATAGTCATTATTTTTCCTTAATAGACACGCTGCTAAATATTTAGCGGGTGAATATTAACTGGAAATAATCGGGCTGTGTGGTCGGGTTTTTAATGATTTGTGCTACTAAATGAGTGGGCATTATCACTTTGTGCTTTTTAAACACTACGCACCGGCATTTAAAACCGGTGCGTAACTTTCACCGTGCTAAATCAACTCGCAAACTGACGGAACAGGGCTTTGCCCTTTAACAGCCGCGTGCCGAGCCAGCCTCCGCAGAGTGAAAGCAGCACAGCGCCACAGAGAGGCAGGATCAACCAGAGACGCCAGTCAGGCTCCCACGGGAAGTCGAAGACTTTTGTCTGCAGCACCGCCAGCGCCGTCTCTGCGCTAATGGCTGCCACCAGACCCGCCACCAGCCCCAGCAGCGCAAACTCGCTCCAGAGCGTCATCCGCAGCAGCCGCTTTCCGGCCCCCAGCGTGCGGTAGACCACCAGCTCCTGATGGCGCTGGCGCATGCCTACCTGCACCTGGGCCAGCAGCAACAGCACGCCGCAGATTGTCACCAGCACCACCATGACCTCCAGCGCGCGGCTCACCTGCTCCAGAACTTGCCCTACCTGCTTCAGGATCGCCCCAATATCCAGCAGGCTGACCGTCGGAAACTCCCGGTTAAGCTGGGTCAGCATGCCGTTGCCGTTTTCCCAGCGGAAGCTGGTCAGCCAGCTCTGCGGCTGACCGTCCAGCGCGCCCGGCGGGAAGATAAAGAAGAAGTTTGGCCGCAGGCTTTCCCAGTCCACTTTACGCAGGCTGGTCACTTTCGCGGTAAAATCCTGGGTATCCCCTGTGAAGGTGACGCTGTCTCCCAGCTTCACGTTCAGGCGCGTCGCCAGCCCCTCCTCCATCGACACCTCTCCCGCTTTCGGCGGCCAGATGCCAGCGGTTATCGGGTTGTGGTCAGGGCGTTTCTCCTGCCAGGTCAGGTTCAGCTCGCGGTTAAGCGACTCGTCCTTGTTCCCCTCCGTTGGCTGCCCGTTGATCTGCGTCAGACGCGCGCGAACGATGGGATAGAACGACTCAGGGATAATGTGATGCTCCGACAGGAAACCCTTTAGCGGAGTGACCTGTTCTGGGGCAATGTTGATCAGAAAATAGTTCGGGTTTTCCGGGGGAAGCTGCTGCTGCCAGCGATCGAGCAGATCGCCGCGCAGCACTAAAAGCAGCGCCAGCAGCATAAACGACAGAGAAAAGGCCGACAGCTGGCTGAGCGTTGACCAGGGCTGATGCAGCAGGCGGTTGACCGCCAGGCGCACGGGCAGGGATTTTACCGTTAGCCTCTTCAGGACGTTGAGCAGTATCCAGCCCAGCACGCCGCACAGCAGCGCCAGCACAACCGCCCCGGCCAGTACCGCCCAAAGCAGCGTGCTGCCCCCCATCAGCCACGCCAGCAGCCCCACCGCCACCGCAATAATCACCGGAAGGTAGAACTTCAGCGGCCAGACGTTCGCCACCACATCGCTGCGGAGCACGCGCAGCGGCTGCGTCGCGAGCAGCAGTCGGTAAGGGCGTAGCCCTACCAGCAGCGAAATTACCGTCATCGCGCCGATTGCCCATAGCCACGGCCAGAGGCTGGCCGGCGGCAATGCGGCCGGTAGCACCGGTTTCAGCATCACCATCAGCAGTTTTTCAAACAGCAGCCCCATTATTCCGCCGGTCAGCGCGGACAGGACCAGCAGCATCAGCCACTGACCGACAATCAGCTTGCGCAGCTGCGCCCGGCCCGCCCCCAGGGTTTTGAGGATCGCCACCAGGTCGTAGCGGCTGCGGCAGTAGTGCCCCATCGCCACGGCCACCGCCGCCACCGCCAGCAGCAGGGTCAACAGGGCCGACAGCAGCAGGAACTGCTGAGAGCGCTCCAGAGATTTACCGAGCGCCCCTTCGTCCTGCTCCAGCCCGTACCAGCGGTGTTCCGGTTTGAGCTGCGGCAGAAGCCATTTTTCATATGCGTCAAGCTGGGCAGGCGTGCCGCCAAACTTATAGCGCCAGGTGACGCGGCTGCCCGGCTGTACCGCATGGGTTGCTGCTACGTCCGCGGTGTTCATCAGCAGGCGCGGCGCAAGCTGGAACGGGTTAAACCCAGAGTCAGGTTCCTGTACCACTTCCCCGGCAATTTTGAGGG
>NZ_QPFW01000201.1:0-28495 GCF_008122455.1 Enterobacter sp. C6 | reverse complement strand
GCCCATGCAGAAGCGGGTCGAGCCGGCGTTTTTCGCCTTGCGCGCCGAGTCGAGTACCTGCTCCACTTCCATCAGCCGTTCGGATTCCAGGCCGGTTTTGTAGCGCGCGCTCTGCGGGCAATATTTGCAGTCTTCAGGGCAGGCACCGGTTTTGATCGACAGCAGCGTGCTGACCTGAACATGGCGAGGATCGAAGTGCTGACGATGCACCTGTTGGGCTTCGAACATCAGCTCAAGGAAAGGTTTATTGAATAATTCAGTAACTTGCGACATCGTCCAGCGTGCGTGGTGAGCCATGGGGCTTCTCCAAAGGGTTTTGTTAATTTTCGGTTCGGTTTATACTCGTAAACCTAAAACTTTTCAAAATGGTTTACAAGTCGATTATGACCCAGGACGATCTCGCCTTCGACAAGCAGCATATCTGGCACCCTTACACCTCCACGACCCGCCCCCTTCCCGTTTATCCGGTGGCCTCCGCGCACGGCTGCGAGCTGCATCTCGCCAGCGGCGAACAGCTCGTTGACGGGATGTCCTCCTGGTGGGCGGCCATTCACGGGTACAACCACCCGCGCCTGAATGCGGCGATGAAGGCGCAGATTGACCAGATGTCGCACGTGATGTTCGGCGGGATCACCCATCAGCCCGCGGTGGATTTATGCCGTCGCCTGGTGGCGATGACGCCTGAATCGCTGGAGTGCGTGTTCCTGGCGGATTCCGGCTCCGTGGCGGTGGAAGTGGCGATGAAAATGGCGCTGCAGTACTGGCACGCCAAAGGCGAAACGCGCCAGCGGTTCCTCACCTTCCGCAACGGCTATCACGGGGATACCTTCGGGGCGATGTCGGTATGCGATCCGGACAACTCCATGCATAGCCTGTGGAAGGGCTATCTGCCGGAAAACCTGTTTGCCCCGGCCCCCCAGAGCCGCTTCGACGGCGAGTGGAACGAAATGGACATGGTCGGTTTCGCGCGGCTGATGGCGGCGCATCGTCACGAGATTGCTGCCGTCATTCTTGAACCGATCGTGCAGGGCGCGGGCGGGATGCGGATGTACCACCCGGAATGGCTGAAGCGTATTCGCAGGATGTGCGACCGCGAGGGCATTCTGCTGATTGCCGATGAGATCGCCACCGGCTTTGGCCGCACCGGCAAGCTGTTTGCCTGCGAACATGCGGGTATCGCCCCGGATATTCTGTGCCTCGGCAAAGCGCTGACCGGCGGCACCATGACACTTTCCGCCACGCTCACGACCCGCCAGGTCGCCGACACCATCAGCGACGGCGAAGCAGGCTGCTTTATGCACGGTCCGACGTTTATGGGTAATCCTCTCGCCTGCGCCGTCGCAAGCGAAAGCCTCGCCATTCTGGAGAGCGGCGAGTGGCAGACGCAGGTTGCGGCGATTGAAGTGCAGCTGAAAGCGGAGCTGAGCGCCGCCTCAGGGGCGAATTTCGTCGCGGACGTGCGGGTGCTGGGCGCCATCGGGGTGATTGAAACCACCCATCCGGTGAATATGGCGGCGCTACAGCGCTTCTTCGTGGACCAGGGCGTGTGGGTACGGCCTTTCGGCAAGCTTATCTACCTGATGCCGCCGTACAGCATTACGTCGGAGCAGCTGCGTAAATTAACCGACGCGGTTGTAACAGCCGTTAACATTCCCGCGCATTTCACGATTTAACCCTATGCATTACACTTGCTGAACGAGCGATCAACGAGGGTAAACCGTATGAAAATCATCAGCAAAGATCTGCGCGACGGCGAAAAACTGCCGGAGCGTCACGTTTTCAACGGCATGGGATATCAGGGAGACAATATCTCCCCACACCTGGCGTGGGACGAGGTTCCGGCAGGCACCAAAAGCTTTGTCGTGACCTGCTACGACCCGGATGCGCCTACCGGCTCCGGCTGGTGGCACTGGATTGTGGCGAACCTGCCTGCCGACACGCGCGTCCTGCCGCAGGGTTCCGGTTCAGACCTGGTTGCCCTGCCTGAAGGTGCCATTCAGACGCGCACTGACTTCGGTAAAGCGGGCTACGGCGGCGCGGCGCCGCCAAAAGGGGAAACCCACCGCTATATCTTCACGGTGCACGCGCTGGATGTGGAGAAGATTGAGGTCGATGAAGGCGCGAGCGGCGCAATGGTCGGGTTTAACGTGCATTTCCATACGCTTGGCAGCGCGTCGATTACGGCGATGTATTCGTAATAGTGCGGGCTGATGCCCTCACCCCGGCCCTCTCCCACAGGGAGAGGGAGAAAACCTGGCAATTCCCTCTCCCTGTGGGAGAGGGTTAGGGTGAGGGGAAAAATCACAGCACCGAAGGTAACAGCCCCACCAGCCGCCCCTCTTCCAGAAGCTGCATCGCCTTATCAATATCCGGCGCAAAGAAGCGGTCGTCATCGTAATGCGATACATGCTCGCGCAGCGCATGACGCGCCTGCTCCAGCAGCGGGCTGGATTTTAGCCCTTCACGCAGATCGATACCCTGACTTGCCGCCAGCCATTCCACCGCCAGCACGCCGCGGGTGTTGGAGGCCATTTCCCAGAGACGACGCCCGGCAGCCGGTGCCATCGAAACGTGATCTTCCTGGTTTGCAGACGTTGGCAGGCTGTCCACGCTGTGCGGGTGCGACAGGGCTTTGTTCTCGCTTGCCAGCGCTGCGGCCGTCACCTGAGCAATCATAAAGCCCGAGTTGACCCCGCCGTTACGCACCAGGAACGGTGGCAGCTGGGACATATGTTTATCCATCATCAGCGCGATACGGCGCTCGGACAACGCGCCGACTTCGGCAATCGCCAGGGCGATATTATCCGCCGCCATCGCTACCGGCTCGGCGTGGAAGTTACCACCGGAGACCACCTCGTTTTCCTGAGCGAACACCAGCGGGTTATCGGACACCGCGTTGGCCTCCACCAGCAGCACCTCCGCCGCCTGACGCAGCTGCGTCAGGCACGCGCCCATCACCTGCGGCTGGCAACGCAGGGAATACGGATCCTGAACCTTCTCGCAGTTATGGTGTGAATCGGCAATTTCGCTGGTGTCAGTAAGCACGTGACGGTACATCGCGGCGGCATCAATCTGCCCGCGCTGACCGCGCACCTCGTGGATGCGGGCATCGAACGGGCGACGCGAGCCCAGTACGGCTTCGGTGGTCAGCGCGCCGCACACCACCGCCGAGGCAAACAGATCTTCCGCTTCAAACAGGCCGCGCAGCGCGAAGGCGGTCGATGCCTGCGTGCCGTTCAGCAGCGCCAGCCCCTCTTTCGCCGCCAGCGTAATGGGTGTTAAGCCGGCTTTTTTCAGCGCCTCTTTCGCAGGCAGCCACTCGCCCTGCCAGCGCGCTTTGCCTTCGCCCAGCAGCAGCAGCGACATGTGCGCCAGCGGGGCAAGATCGCCGGATGCCCCAACAGAGCCTTTTGCCGGGATCCACGGATAGACTTCCGCATTGACCAGCGCCATCAGCGCCTGAATCACGCTCAGGCGAATGCCGGAAAAGCCGCGCGCCAGGCTGTTGATTTTGAGCACCATCATCAGACGGACAATCTCATCGTCAAGCGGCTGGCCGACGCCCGCCGCGTGCGACAGCACCAGCGAACGCTGCAGGTTTTCCAGATCGTGCGTCGCGATGCGGGTCTGCGCCAGCAGCCCAAAGCCGGTGTTAATCCCGTAAGCCGTGCGCCCTTCGGCCACAATGGCTTCCACACAGGCAACGCTGTCATTAATGGCCGCGTGCGCGCTTTCATCAAGCGAAAGGGTGACCGGTTTACGCCAGACGTTACGCAGCTGTTTGAGCGTCAGCGAGCCGGGAGTGAGTGTTAATGCGTTCATTCATGCTTTCCTTGTGTGGCAGGGATCATCGGCAGGTTAAGGCCCTGCTCTTTGGCACAGTCAATGGCAATCTCATAACCCGCATCCGCGTGACGCATCACGCCGGTTGCCGGGTCGTTGTGGAGTACGCGAGCGATACGCGCGGCGGCTTCATCGGTTCCGTCGCAGACGATGACCATCCCGGAATGCTGGGAGAAGCCCATCCCCACGCCGCCGCCGTGGTGCAGCGATACCCAGGTCGCGCCGCTGGCGGTATTGAGCAGAGCGTTCAGCAATGGCCAGTCGGAGACCGCATCCGAGCCGTCGCGCATGGCTTCGGTTTCGCGGTTCGGGCTGGCGACGGAGCCGGAGTCCAGGTGGTCGCGGCCAATGACGATCGGCGCGGAAACTTCACCGCTGCGCACCATTTCGTTGAAGGCCAGACCGAGTTTTTGCCGCCACTCCAGCCCTACCCAGCAGATACGCGCCGGCAGGCCCTGGAAGTTAATGCGCTCGCGGGCCATATCCAGCCAGCGGTGCAGGTGTTCGTCATCGGCGACGATCTCCTTCACTTTGGCGTCGGTTTTGTAGATATCCTCCGGGTCACCGGACAGGGCAACCCAGCGGAACGGACCGATGCCGCGGCAGAACAGCGGGCGAATATAGGCAGGAACGAAGCCCGGGAAGTCGAAGGCGTTATTCACGCCCATCTCTTTCGCCATCTGGCGAATGTTGTTGCCGTAATCAAAGGTCGGAATGCCCATCTTGCTGAAGGCCAGCATCGCGGAGACGTGTTCCGCCATGGAGCGTTTCGCGGCAAGCACCGTGCCTTCCGGATCGGTTTCCGCTTTTTGCTGATAGTCTTCCCACGTCCAGCCTTTTGGCAGGTAACCGTGCAGCGGGTCATGGGCGCTGGTCTGGTCGGTAACCAGATCCGGGCGTACGCCGCGGGCGACGAGCTGCGGGAGAATGTCCGCCGCGTTGCCGCACAGGGCAATCGACACCGCTTTACCTTCAGACGTGTATTTTTTGATGCGCGCCAGCGCATCGTCCAGGTCGGTTGCCTGTTCGTCGACGTAACGGGTACGCAGACGGAAATCAATGCGGCTCTGCTGGCATTCAATATTGAGCGAGCACGCGCCGGCAAGCGTGGCGGCCAGCGGCTGCGCGCCGCCCATCCCACCGAGACCCGCGGTCAGCACCCAGCGGCCTTTGAGCGAGCCATTATAGTGCTGGCGACCGGCTTCCACGAAGGTTTCGTAGGTGCCCTGCACAATCCCCTGACTGCCGATGTAGATCCAGCTACCCGCGGTCATCTGGCCATACATCGCCAGCCCTTTCGCGTCCAGTTCGTTGAAGTGTTCCCAGGTGGCCCAGTGCGGCACGAGGTTAGAGTTGGCGATCAGCACGCGCGGCGCGTTTTTGTGCGTTTTGAACACGCCCACCGGCTTGCCGGACTGCACCAGCAGGGTTTCGTCATGTTCGAGTTCGGTCAGGGATTTTACAATTGCGTCATAGCATTCCCAGTTGCGCGCGGCGCGGCCTATGCCGCCGTAGACCACCAGCTCGTGGGGGTTCTCCGCCACCTCAGGATCAAGGTTGTTCATCAACATACGCAGCGGGGCTTCGGTGAGCCAGCTTTTGGCGGTGAGAGTGGTGCCGCGCGCGGCGCGGACATCCTGCTGGCGGTATTTACCTGACGACATTGTGTGCTCCTCATACGGGACAGTGATGCATTTAGATATACTTGTATAGACAAGCACACACAAGGTCAGTTTTAACAAAAAAGATACAATTTTGTTATATTGCGTTAGCTATCACGCTTTTAAAACTTATGACATAAAGTGGCCCTGCAGCCGGTAACGGTTCCCCGGGAAAAGCAGTCGGGCATGCGACACAATGTGCGACGAGGACCAGGTCCGACGGCGAATCAGCAGGCACGGATCGTGCTCTTTAATGCGCAGCCGCTCGCACTCCTGCGGCGTGGCGCGCACGGCCTCCACAATGTGCTCCCCTTCCGTCAGCGGTGCGACGAGCGAGAGATAGGCGTGCGGCGTCGTCTGGGTGTAATCCTGGTTCAGATAGTCTGGTATCCGTTCAGCATTCACGCAGCGATCTTCAATCTGCACCGGAATGTCGTTCTCAAAATGCACCATAACCGAGTGGAAGATCCGGCTACCTTCTTTGACATTCAGCTCTACCGCCTGCTCGGCGCTGGCCTGGGTCTCTTCGAGCACCAGCACCTCACAGCGGTGCTGGTGATTACGCGAGGTTATCTCATCGGCAATACTGCGGATTTCAAACAGGGCGGATTGCCCTTTCGGTTCCGCCACAAATGTCCCCACGCCCTGCAAGCGCACCAGAAGCCCTTCGTCGGTCAGCTCGCGCAGCGCCCGATTCACGGTCATCCGGCTAAAACCGAACTGCGCCACCAGCTCGGCCTCCGAGGGAATGCGATCGTGCGGCCGCCAGACGCCGGTGGCGATTTTTTCGCTGATCGCCTGCTTCACCTTTTCGTAGAAAGGCGCGGGAGGGCTCGACTGCGGCAGAGGTGAGCGTGAAAACATCGTAACTCCTTGAATAGTATTATGCCCACCAGTGAGCAATTTGCCAGGCCAGACGGGCGGCAAGCTTTGCGCCCTGTCCGTCCCGATCGTACTGCGGGTTAAACTCTACCAGATCGGCGGCCTGTAGCTTACCGCTACGGCAGATTTGTTCGATAACCGGCAGAAGATCCAGCGCCGGTATGCCTAACGCAGCCGGAGCGGAAACGGCAGGCATTTCACTGGCGGGCAGGACGTCCAGATCGATCGTCAGATAGATACGGTCAGCCTGCGCCAGCACTTTTTCCAGCGCAGATAGCGCATCGCGCCTGAAATGGAGATCTTCCACCAGCGTGACGTTCAGGCGTTCGGCCTCCTCCCACAGAGCCTGCGTGTTGGCCGCCCGGCTCACGCCAAAGCAGGCGTACTGAAATGCCCGCCCGCGCTCATCGCAATAGTGCGCCAGCTGGCGAAACGGGGTGCCGGACGTGGCATGGTCGGCCTTGCGCAGGTCAAGATGCGCATCAAGATTGATCACCGCCACGCGCTCGTTAGGGAACGCGTCAAGAACGCCCCGACCGTGCGCCCAGGCGGTTTCGTGCCCACCGCCAAAGACCAGCGTACGCATCCCGGACTGCTGACAGGCCGTGACGGCATCGCTTAAAGCCTGCTGTGCCGCTTCCAGCTCGTCGCCTTCAACGTAAACCGAGCCCATATCCGCCAGCCGTTCGTGCCCCTGATGGCTTGCCATATTCGCCAGCGCTTTTCGCAGCATATCCGGCGCCTGCACGGCGCCGGGCCTGCCCTGATTGCGTTTTACGCCTGCATCACATTCAAAGCCTATCAGCGCGATGCCGGATGAAAGCGGCGTGAACTGCCCCTGCTGCTTTATCGTCTGGAAAATGCGCGTCGCATTGCTGGCCTCGGCGCTGTCGTCGCGCCCCTGCCAGACCGTTTCGGCTACGGGCCGCCATAACCTCATACTGCCTCCCCACGGAAAATACGTTGATACAGCGGATTGCGTCCCGGCTCGTAGACCATCTCAACCGGATGGTGAGCATCCCAGACGATAAAATCGGCGACAAACCCAGCCCGCAGCTGTCCGTGGGTTGCACCACGACCCAGCGCCTGCGCCGCGTGTCGCGTCACGCCAGCCCAGGCCTCTTCCGGCGTCAGGCCGAACTGGACGCAGGCCATGTTCATCGCCAGGTGCAGGCTGGCAAACGGGCTGGTGCCGGGGTTGTAGTCGGTGGCGACCGCCATCGGGACACCCTGTTTTCTGAGCTGTTCCACCGGCGGACGCTGGCGCTCCTGCAGAAAATAGAACGCCCCCGGCAACAGGACCGCAACCGTGCCGCTTTCCGCCATCGCCTGAACGCCTGCGTCGTCAAGATATTCGATATGATCGGCGGAGAGTCCCTTATACCGGCTGACCAGCGCCGCACCGCCCTGATTCGACAGCTGTTCGACATGTCCTTTCACCGGGATGCCGAGCACGGTTGCCGCCTGAAAGAGGCGCTCGGTTTGCGACGGGGTAAAGCCGACGTTTTCGCAGAACACGTCTACTGCTTCATATAACTCTTTTTGCCACAGCGCGGGCAATATCTGCTCACAGACCAGCGTGAGATACGCATCTGGATCCTGTCGGTATTCCGACGGAACCGCATGGGCCGCCAGCAGCGTTGGGCTGATATCGATCGGATTATTGAGGCTCAGCTGGCGGGCAACCTGCAGCATCTTCTCTTCGGCCTCGGGGTTTAGACCGTATCCCGACTTGATTTCAACCGTAGTGACGCCTTCATTCATCAGTCGCTGAAGCCGCTGCTGCGCCAGCTTAAGCAGGGTTTCGGGTGAGCTGCTGCGCGTCGCCGTCACGGTCGCGTTAATCCCGCCCCCCTGGGCGCTGATGGTTTGATAAGAGACGCCGTTCAGACGCTGCTCCCACTCCGCCGCGCGATCGCCGCCAAACACCAGGTGGGTATGGCAGTCAATCAGGCCAGGCGTGACCAGACGCCCCTGGAGATCGACACAGTGAGGGTGTCCGGCAGGAATGTCAGATTCAGGGATCACGGCCAGAAGGGTGTGGCCGCGCACGACCAGGGCATGTTGCTCTTTCAGTCCATAGGGCGCAGAGACGTCCGGCACCATCGTAGCCAGTCGCGCATTTCGCCATATTACATCGTCGGGATGAATCTGCTGCATGGGCATTCCACTTGTCATAGGTTGTATAGACATTTATTTTCATCTGTTGCCTGCTGTCAACCGACTTTGCGGAAAATGTTATTTATTTGTGATCACTTACCTGCCGCTCCGGGGCTAAAAATGCAACTTTTACCCTTTTTATCTTCCCGTTTCGCTCAACTTAGTATAAAAAAGCAGGCTATTTCGTCTATCCCGTAAAGACTTGCATACCCAGGAGCTTCACCTTGAACATTTCCAGGATTTCCCGTCTGGCGTTAGCACTCGCCTTTGGCGTGACCTTATCCGCATGCAGTTCAACCCCACCGGATCAGCGACCTTCTGAGCAGGTTGCGCCCGGTACCGCCTCCCGCCCGATTTTGTCCGCTGATGAAGCGAAGAACTTCGACCGTGCGCACTACTTCTCAGCGATGGATCCTAACGCTGCACCGTGGACACCGTCGTCTATTAACCTGCCTAAACAGCCTGACTTCGTGGTAGGCCCGGCGGGTGCGCAGGGCGTAACGCATACCTCTATTCAGGCTGCGGTTGATGCTGCCATCACTAAACACAGCGCGTCTCGCCAGTACATCGCGATCCTGCCAGGTGAATATGAAGGCACCGTGTATGTTCCGGCCGCACCAGGCAGCATTACGCTTTACGGTCTGGGCGAAAAAGCTATCGACGTAAAAATTGGCCTGGCGATTGATTCCGAAATCGACAGCAACACCTGGCGTCACCTGGTGAACCCGGCCGGTAAATATATGCCGGGTAAACCGGCGTGGTACATGTTTGATAACTGCCAGAGCAAGCGTTCCGCCACCATTGGCGTGATGTGTTCAGCGGTGTTCTGGTCTCAGAATAACGGTCTGCAGCTGCAGAACCTGACCATCCAGAATACCCTGGGCGACAGCGTTGATGCCGGTAACCACCAGGCCGTTGCGCTGCGTAGCGATGGTGACCAGGTGCAGATTAACAACGTCAACATTCTGGGCCGTCAGAACACCTTCTTCGTGACCAACAGCGGCGTGCAGAACGCCCTGCAGAATAACCGCCTGACCCGTACCCTGGTGACCAACAGCTACGTTGAAGGTGACGTGGATCTGGTGTCCGGTCGCGGCGCGGTGGTGTTTGATAACACCGATTTCCGCGTGGTGAACTCACGTACTCAGCAGGAAGGTTACGTGTTTGCTCCGGCAACCCAGTCTAACCTCTTCTACGGCTTCCTGGCCGTGAACAGCCGCTTTAATGCTGCCGGTGACGGCGTGGCGCAGCTGGGACGTTCCCTGGACGTGGACTCTGCCACTAACGGCCAGGTCGTGATCCGCGACAGCGTGATCAACGAAGGCTTCAACATGGCGAAGCCGTGGGCTGATGCAGCAATCTCCAAACGTCTGTTCTCCGGCAATACCGGTGCGATGGATGATAAAGGGAACGTGCAGCGCAACCTGAACGACGCTAACTTCAACCGCATGTGGGAATACAACAACCGCGGTCTGGGTAGCAAAGTGGTTGCTGAGCCGAAGCAGTAATAAGATGAGAGTAAAAGGGGGAGTTTAATCCCCCTTTTTGCTGCGACTGAATGCGTCAGGCTCCAAACTTAAGATACGCATCCAATAGTTGCATAATCGCAACCATGAGTTGCAGGAACAGAATTGCCCATTCCACACCGCTCATACGCCACTCCTTTGGTATAGAGCACTTCTCCCCTGATTTACCTTTCCGCTGCCTGTCACCAGAGGTGTGTTGGTTATGTTTTGATGTGCTCCGCAGTTTAGGCACTGTCGGCACCACCCGACAGCCAGGACTGAATACGGATCCTGAATTGCGGAACTGCAACACATCAAGCCAACGGACAGAATGATATCAAATCACTACTGTACATAAAAACAGATAAGGTCAGTTTAGGAATTTATAAAGAAAATGCCTCTAAACAACTGATTATTTTAAAAATAACAACCGATAATCATTCTCTGTTCTTTGTCCTTCGTTGACGATGAGTTTACTTCGCCTTGAGTCGACATTATGATAACCATGTTGGTTACGTTTTGATGTGCTCACCCGGCAACCACCGGGCATAAAAAAACCTCGCGTTCGCGAGGTTTTTTTGTTTTTAGCCGCTTAGTGAGCGTTTACCACGACCCACATTGGCCCCTGTCCGACGGCGTAACGTCCTTTCTCTTCCAGCAGACCCTGCTCGCCTTTAATTTCATACAGCGCGATGTGGTGGGATTTCTGCCCCGCTGCAATCAGGTATTTACCGCTGTGATCGATATTAAAGCCGCGCGGCTGGGTTTCCGTTGGCTGGAAGCCTTCAACCGCCAGCACGCTGCCGTCTTCAGAAACGCTAAACACGGTAATCAGGCTGGAGGTACGGTCACAGGCGTACAGATGGCGGCCATCTGGCGTAATGTGGATATCCGCCGCCCAGCGGGTGTCGGAGAAGTCAGGCGGCATCATGTCCAGCGTCTGCACGCACTCAATCTGGCCGTTAGGATCTTTCAGCTCCCAGACGTCCACTGAGCTGTTCAGTTCATTAACCACGTAGGCGTATTGCTGGTTCGGATGGAAGACCATATGGCGCGGACCCGCGCCTTCAACGGTAGTCACTTCGGCAGGATTCTGCGCCACCAGGTGACCATCGTCGCTCAGGGTGAACAGGCAGATACGATCCTGCTTCAGCGCAGGCACCCACAGCGTGCGGTTATCCGGCGTGATATTCGCCGAGTGGCAGCCTTCAAGCCCTTCCACCACATCCACGGTTTCGACCGGAATGCCATTTTCCAGACGCGTTACGCTGACGCAGCCCGCGTTGTAGGAGCCGCTGAAGACAAAATTGCCTTTACGATCGGTAGAGATATGGGTTGGGCTGCCCGGCAGCGGGGCTTCGGCAGTGTACGTCAGCGCGCCATCATCCGGAGAAATGCGATAGGCCAGCACGCGGAACTCCGGGCGCACACCCACGTACAAGAAACGTTTATCCGGGCTGATGACCATCGGTTGCACCTGGCCTGGCACATCAACAACCTGCACCAGCGTGAGTGTCCCTTCGGTATTTAAACGCCAGACGTGGATCTGCTGGCTTTCAGGACTGGCGGTATAAACGGTTTGTTTCATGAATATTCACTCCTCACTGCGCATGAAAGTAGTTAACTTTTGACGGTGAATGCTGAATTGTCGACAGGAGTTTTGAAGCATTCGCCTCTCGGTGTACCATCCCATCAAAACGTAAATTCAATATTAACCCGGGAAAACAGATGACCTCGCGTGTGATTGCTCTGGATTTAGACGGTACCTTACTGACGCCGCAAAAAAACCTTCTTCCCTCTTCTCTGGAAGCGCTTAAACGCGCACAGGAAGCGGGATATCAACTCCTTATCGTAACGGGTCGACATCACGTTGCCATTCACCCTTTTTATCAGGCACTGGCGTTAGATACACCTGCAATTTGTTGTAATGGCACCTATTTGTATGATTATCAGGCAAAAAAGGTTTTAGCATCCGACCCGCTGCCGGTTCCCCAGGCGCTGCAACTGATTGATCTGCTGGATGAGCATGCCGTTCACGGCCTGATGTACGTGGATAACGCGATGGTGTACGAGCGCCCAACCGGCCATGTGGTGCGCACCAGCAACTGGGCGTTGTCCCTGCCTGAAGCGCAGCGTCCGGTCTTTACTCAGGTATCTTCACTGCGTCAGGCAGCCCAGGACGTTGAGGCTATCTGGAAATTCGCCCTGACGGATGAAGACACCACCAAACTGAATGCCTTCGCAAAACACGTGGAACAGACGCTGGGTCTGGAGTGCGAATGGTCCTGGCACGATCAGGTGGATATTGCCCGTAAAGGCAACAGCAAAGGCAAACGGCTGACGCAGTACGTGGAATCGCAGGGCGGGTCAATGCAGGACGTGATCGCCTTCGGTGACAACTACAACGACATCAGCATGCTGGAAGCCGCCGGTACCGGCGTGGCGATGGGCAATGCCGACGACGCGGTCAAAGCGCGTGCTAACGTGGTGATCGGCGACAACACCACCGACAGCATCGCGCAGTACATTTATACCCACCTGCTGTAATCAGGCGGTGATCGAGACACTCTTGATTTGCGCGTAAAGCCACAGGCCGGGTTTGATCCCTAACTCATCCCTGGCCCACGGGCTGATGCGCGCCCAGAGCGTTCTGCTGCCCACTTCAAGCTTCACTTCCACCTGCCCGTTATCATCAAAACACTCCGCGACTTTGGCGCGCAGAATATTTCGAATACTGGTTTGCAGCGGCGGTTGCAGCACCAGCGAGACGTCCGACGCCTGAATGCGAATTCGCAGTACGGACTGTAACGGTTTATCAATCTTATTGACCCAAAGATGCTGGTCACCCAGCGCCAGGGCGGTCATCGCATAGTGCGGGTGGTGTTCCAGCACGCTCACTTTCAGGATGCTGCTCTGCTGTTCCCGGGGTAACCACGGGTGCATTACGCTGCTGCCCCACACCTCTTCCAGGTTGCCGAAGGCCTTGACGCGGCCCTCTTCCAGCACCAGCACCTTGTCAGCCAGGTGGAGGATCTCATCCAGCGAATGGCTGACGTAGAGCATCGGAATATTAATCTCGCGCGTCAGGCGCTGTAGATAAGGCAGAAGTTCGCGTTTACGCGGAATATCCAGCGAGGCCAGCGGTTCGTCGAGCAGCAGCAGTTCGGGCGCGGTCAGCAACGCGCGGCCAATGGCCACGCGCTGCTTTTCTCCGCCGGAAAGCGAGGAAGGCAGCCTGTCGAGCAGAGGTTCAATGCCTAGAAGCGTTACCAGCTTCTCAAACTGCGAAGCCATGCTTTTCGCCATGCCGTAACGCAAATTGCCGCGCACGCTGTAGTGCGGGAATAGGCGCGCGTCCTGGAAAACATAGCCGATGCGGCGCTTATCCGGCGAGAGGTAAACCTTATTCTCCACGTCATTCAGGACGCGGTCATTCAGGACAATACGGCCTGACTGCGGGCGGGTCAGACCGCTGATGGCATTAATCAGCGACGTTTTTCCCGCCCCTGACACGCCAAAGATGGCGGTGATGCCGCTTGCCGGCAGCGTCTCGTTAAGCGTCAGGGTATGGTTTCCCAGCGTCTGGGTGAAATGGAGTTCCAGCATGCTTATTTCCCCATTCGCTCGCGGCTGAGGCGCGCCAGCCATTCAGACACCATTAGCGATGCCAGCGCCAGCACAATTGAAATAATACACAGCCGCGCCGCCGCGCCTTCACCGCCCGGCGTTTGAATCAGGGTATACATCGCCGACGGGATGGTTCGCGTCTCGCCGGGGATGTTCGACACAAACGTGATGGTCGCGCCAAACTCGCCCAGCGAACGGGCGAAGGCCAGCACCGTGCCAACAATAATGCCGGGTAACGTCAGGGGTAGCGTGATGGTGAAAAAGACGCGCCAGCGGCCTGCCCCCAGCGTGCGGGCCGCCTGTTCGAGCTTCATGTCCACGCCTTCCAGCGCGAGGCGTATCGCCCTCACCATCAGCGGAAATGACATTACCGCCGCCGCCAGTACCGCACCGCGCCAGCTAAACGCAAACGTCAGCCCAAACCAGTCGTAGAGCTTCTCGCCGATAAAACCGCGCCGCCCCATCGAAATCAGCAGCAGGTAACCGACCACCACGGGCGGCAAAACGAGCGGAAGATGAAGCACGCTGTCGAGCAGCGTTTTGCCGGGAAACTGACAGCGAACCAGTAACCAGGCAAAGAAGATCCCAAAGGGCAAACTCAGCGCAACCGCCAGGGAAGAGACTTTAAGGCTCAGCAGAACAGCCTGCCATTCAGGATCGGTCAATATCATCAGTGAGTCGTAAATCCGTAACGTTTAAAGATTGCGGACGCTTCCGGCCCCTTCAGGTAATCGCGGAAGGCCGTCACGGTCGCATTTTTATGTCCATCAACAATCGCAACAGGATATTCCACTTTCTTGTGGGAGTCTTCCGGGAACGTTGCGACCACTTTTACACCTTTACTGGCAACGGCATCAGAGCCATACACAATGCCCAGCGGGGCTTCGTTGCGTTCCACCAGCGCCAGCGCGCCGCGTACATCTTCCGCCGGAGCCAGCTTCGGCGACAATGTCTCCCATGCACCCAGCTTTTGCAGCGCCTCTTTGGCATAAATACCGGCCGGAACGTGCTCCGGATCGCCCACCGCCAGACGGCCACCGTTCAGCAGGCTCGTCCAGTTGGTCTCTTTGTTGATGGTAATGTCCGCCTGGGCGCTGGCTTTTGGCGCCACGACAACCAGGCTATTCCCCAGCAGCGTTTCGCGGGTTGCCGCATCAATCGCTTTCTTCTCCACCGCGTAATCCATCCACTTCTGATCGGCAGAGATGAACAGATCCGCCGGTGCGCCCGCTTCTATCTGGCGCGCCAGCGTCGAGGAAGAGGCAAAAGAAGAGACCACCTCGACGTTTTTCTCTTTTTTATACGTCGCCGCGATATCCTGCAGCGCGTTGGTCAGCGACGCCGCCGCAAAGACCGTGATTTTACCGTCGTCCGCCAGCGCGTGGCCGGTAAGTGAAAGCGTCAGCGTTGCCCCTGCGAAAAGGCGTACCCAGGTACGTGCCATTTTTAACTCCTGTGAGTAGCGTTATATACATATTAATATAACGGTAACGTCAGGGAGATCCCAGCGTTAAATCGTACCGCTGAAGAGGTAAACCGGTGTGATACGTTAAATATTATCGGCGAAAACGGGAAAATCTTGAGAGCAAAACGCCCGGGCAAGGCGGGCGTTTTGTGGGGAATCAATGCTGCTTTTTAGCCTGGTCTCTGTGACCAATGTTCGAAAAGACGTTGAACACTTCACCCAGGCCGTAGATGGCACCGAGGATGATGGCCATCACTACTGGTACCATGATCACGGCGAATACCAGACTTTTCAACAACTCTAACATGGTTTTCTCCAGATATTGTGAATAGCTTATTCTACCCTTTCAAGTGAGAAAAACATCCCCTTTTGTGCGGTACCCTTTGCGCCCTGCACCATTTGGGTCACAATACTCTTTTTGCCAGGACACTGTTATGCAGGCCGAAATTCTTCTCACACTCCGACTTCAGCAAAAGCTTTTCGCCGATCCGCGACGTATCGCCCTGCTTAAACAAATAGAACAAACAGGCTCGATTAGCCAGGGGGCGAAAAACGCGGGCATCAGCTATAAAAGCGCCTGGGACGCCATCAACGAGATGAACACCCTGAGCGAACAGCCGCTGGTAGACAGAGCCACGGGCGGCAAAGGCGGCGGCGGTGCAATCGTGACACGTTACGGTCAGCGCCTTATTCAGCTTTACGATCTGCTGGCCCGAATCCAGCAAAAAGCGTTTGATGTGTTGAGCGACGACGACGACGTTCCGCTGGACAGTTTGCTGGCCGCCATTTCCCGCTTCTCATTACAAACCAGCGCCCGCAACCAGTGGTTTGGCACGGTGACGGCGCGCGATAATCTGCAGGTACAGCAGCATATTGAAATCCTGCTTGCCGATGGCACTACCCGTCTGAAAGCCGCCATAACGGCGCAGAGTGCAGAGCGCCTTGAGCTGGACGAAGGGAAAGAGGTGCTGGTGCTGCTGAAAGCACCGTGGGTCAATATCACGCGCGATCCCGACACCGCAAAGGCAGCAGATAACCAGCTGCAGGGCGCAATTAGCCATATCGAACGCGGCCAGGCGCAGTGCGAAGTGCTGATGACCCTGGCAGACGGGCAACGGCTTTGCGCGACAATACCGCTTAGCGAGGCGGACGGTTTAGAAGAAGGTACTGTCGTCACCGCCTGGTTCAACGCAGATCGGGTGATTATCGCCACATTGTGCTGAGCACATTGACAATCGCGCCGACAGTGCGTATCCCTGATATCTATTGCTGCAAAAACAGGGATAAATCATGTCATCATTGCATATTTCGCAAGGCACGTTTCGTCTTAGCGATACCCGAACGCTGACGATTGCTGATTTGACGATACGCGCAGGTGAAAGCTGGGCGTTTGTCGGCACTAACGGCAGCGGTAAATCTGCGCTGGCCCGCGCGCTGGCGGGCGAGCTCAACCTCCTCAAGGGCGAATACCAGAGCACCTTTACGCGCCTGACGCGCCTGTCGTTTGAACAACTGCAAAAGCTGGTCAGCGACGAGTGGCAGCGCAACAACACCGATTTACTCAGCCCTGGCGAAGACGATACCGGCCGTACGACGGCAGAAATTATTCAGGATGAGGTGAAAGACCCCGCCCGCTGTCAGCGCCTGGCAGAACGGTTCGGTATCACCGCCCTGCTGAACCGGCGCTTTAAATACCTTTCGACCGGCGAGACGCGGAAAACGCTGCTTTGTCAGGCGCTGATGAGCGAGCCTGACCTTCTTATTCTGGACGAACCCTTCGACGGTCTTGACGTGCAGTCCCGTGCGCAGCTGGCGTCCCTGCTGGCATCGCTTAATCAGCAGGGATATACCCTGGTGCTGGTACTTAACCGCTTCGATGAAATTCCGGATTTTATCCAACACGCGGGCGTACTGGCCGACTGTAACCTGACCGAGACCGGCGAAAAAACCGCGCTGCTTAAGCAGGCGCTGATTGCCCAGCTCGCGCACAGCGAACAGCTTGATGGTATTACCCTTCCGGAACCCGACGCCCCGTCGGCCCGCCATGCGCTTGACCCCCACCAGCCGCGCATCGTGCTGCGGGATGGGATGGTCTCTTATGACGATCGCCCGATCCTTAACCGCCTCAGCTGGACGGTCAATCCAGGCGAGCACTGGCAGATTGTCGGCCCTAACGGCGCGGGAAAATCAACGCTGCTTAGCCTGATCACCGGCGATCACCCGCAGGGCTATAGCAACGATCTGACGCTGTTCGGTCGGCGTCGCGGCAGCGGCGAAACCATCTGGGATATTAAAAAACATATCGGCTATGTCAGCAGCAGCCTGCATCTGGATTACCGGGTCAGTACCACGGTACGCAACGTGATCCTCTCCGGCTATTTTGATTCCATCGGTATTTATCAGGCGGTGTCGGACAAACAGCACAAGCTGGCCCAGCAGTGGCTGGATATCCTTGGCATGGACAACCGGGTCGCTGACGCACCGTTTCATAGTCTGTCGTGGGGGCAGCAGCGTCTGGCCCTGATCGTTCGCGCGCTGGTAAAACACCCTACGCTGCTGATCCTCGACGAACCGCTGCAGGGACTCGATCCGCTGAACCGACAGCTTATCCGCCGCTTTGTGGACGTGCTGATTAGCGAAGGTGAAACGCAGCTGCTTTTCGTTTCACACCATGCCGAAGATGCCCCCTCCTGCATCACCCATCGGCTGGAGTTTGTTCCGGACGGTGAGCAGTATCGTTATCTGCAAAGCAAAATCGATTAACCCCCGGAGGGCACCGCCCTCCGTTTTTCAGATAACCTGCACAAAGACATTGCTATCCCGTTGATCTACAATGCCCCACAGCGGCTGATAATCGGACTTTAAAAACAGTGTAAACGATTCCACTATTTTATCCCATGTCACACTTTTCGCGTCTCTGTTATGCTATGGTTATTACATACCATAAGCCCAATGGAGCGAAATATGCGAGTTCTGGTAACAGGTGGTAGCGGTTACATAGGTAGTCATACCTGCGTGCAACTGCTGCAAAACGGTCACGACGTCATCATCCTCGACAACCTGTGTAACAGTAAGCGCAGCGTGCTGCCTGTGATTGAACGTCTTGGCGGTAAACAACCGACTTTTGTAGAAGGCGACATCCGCAACGAAGCGCTGATGACCGAGATCCTTCACGACCACGCCATCGAAGCGGTGATCCACTTCGCAGGTCTGAAAGCGGTCGGTGAATCCGTTGCGAAACCGCTCGAGTATTACGACAACAACGTCAACGGTACTCTGCGTCTCATCTCCGCCATGCGTGCGGCCAACGTCAAAAACTTCATCTTTAGCTCTTCGGCTACCGTCTACGGCGATCAGCCCAAAATCCCTTACGTTGAAAGCTTCCCAACCGGGACACCGCAAAGTCCGTACGGCAAAAGCAAACTGATGGTGGAGCAGATCCTGACCGACCTGCAAAAAGCGCAGCCGGAGTGGAGCATCGCGCTGCTGCGCTACTTCAACCCGGTCGGCGCCCATCCGTCCGGCGATATGGGTGAAGATCCGCAGGGCATCCCGAACAACCTGATGCCGTATATCGCGCAGGTTGCCGTGGGTCGCCGCGACTCGCTGGCGATTTTTGGCAATGACTACCCTACCCAAGACGGCACCGGCGTGCGTGACTACATCCACGTCATGGATCTGGCCGACGGCCACGTGGCGGCGATGCAGCAGCTGGCCAACAAGCCGGGCGTGCATATTTACAACCTCGGCGCCGGGGTCGGCAGCAGCGTGCTGGACGTGGTTAACGCCTTCAGCAAAGCCTGCGGTAAGCCGGTGAGCTACCACTTCGCACCGCGTCGTGATGGCGACCTACCTGCTTACTGGGCCGATGCCACCAAAGCCGACAAAGAGCTTAACTGGCGTGTCACGCGCACGCTTGATGAAATGGCACAGGATACCTGGCACTGGCAGTCACGCCACCCGCAGGGCTATCCGGACTAAGGATCCGTCATGACGCAATTTAATCCCGTCGATCATCCGCATCGTCGTTTTAACCCGTTAAGCGGGCAATGGATTTTGGTTTCTCCGCATCGCGCCAAGCGCCCCTGGCAGGGGGCGCAGGAAACGCCTGCGAAACAAACGCTGCCACAGCACGACCCGGACTGCTTCCTCTGTCCGGGCAACACGCGCGTCACCGGGGATAAAAACCCGGACTACAAAGGCACCTTCGTCTTCACCAACGATTTTGCCGCCCTGATGACCGACACCCCGGACGCGCCGGAAAGCCACGACCCGCTGATGCGCTGCGAAAGCGCGCGCGGTACCAGCCGCGTGATCTGCTTCTCCCCCGATCACAGCAAAACGCTGCCGGAGCTGAGCGTGGAAGCGCTGAAAGAGGTGGTAAGCACCTGGCAGGCGCAAACCGCCGAGCTGGGTCAAACTTACCCGTGGGTGCAGGTGTTCGAAAACAAAGGTGCGGCAATGGGCTGCTCTAACCCACATCCGCACGGCCAGGTCTGGGCGAACAGCTTCCTGCCTAACGAAGCCGAGCGTGAAGACCGTCTGCAAAAAGCGTATTACGCGGAAAACGGTTCCCCAATGCTGGTCGATTACACCCGCCGTGAGCTGGCCGACGGCAGCCGCACCGTGGTGGAAACCGAACACTGGCTGGCCGTCGTGCCTTACTGGGCTGCCTGGCCGTTTGAAACGCTGCTGCTGCCGAAAGCGCACGTACAGCGCATCACCGATCTCAGCGACGCGCAGCGTGACGACCTTGCTCTGGCGCTGAAAAAGCTGACCAGTCGTTACGACAACCTGTTCCAGTGCTCCTTCCCGTACTCCATGGGCTGGCACGGCGCCCCGTTTAACGGCGAAGAGAATCTACACTGGCAGCTGCACGCCCATTTCTATCCGCCGCTGCTGCGCTCTGCGACGGTGCGTAAATTTATGGTGGGCTATGAAATGCTGGCGGAAACCCAGCGTGACCTGACGGCGGAACAGGCGGCAGAACGTCTGCGTGCCGTTAGCGACGTCCACTATCGCGAATCAGGAGTCTAAAAAAATGAGTCTGAAAGATAAAACACAATCCCTGTTTGCTGAAAAATTTGGCTACCCTGCCACCCACGTTATCCAGGCCCCTGGCCGCGTCAACCTGATTGGTGAACACACCGACTATAACGACGGTTTCGTCCTGCCGTGCGCCATCGATTACCAGACGGTGATCAGCTGTGCGAAGCGCGACGACCGCCAGGTTCGCGTGATTGCAGCGGATTACGGTAATGAGACGGACGCGTTTTCCCTCGATGCCCCGATTGTGACGCACGACAGCCAGCAGTGGTCAAACTACGTGCGCGGCGTGGTGAAGCATCTGCAGAAGCGTAACAAAAACTTTGGCGGTGCAGATTTAGTGATCAGCGGCAACGTGCCACAGGGTGCGGGCTTAAGCTCCTCTGCGTCTCTGGAAGTCGCCGTGGGTACGGTGTTCCAGCAGCTTTATCATTTGCCGCTGGATGGCGCGCAAATCGCCCTGAATGGTCAGGAAGCGGAAAACCAGTTCGTGGGCTGTAACTGCGGCATTATGGACCAGCTGATCTCCGCGCTGGGCAAAAAAGAACACGCGCTGCTGATCGACTGCCGCTCGCTGGGCACTAAAGCCGTTCCCCTGCCAAAAGGCGCGGCTGTGGTAATCATCAACAGCAACTTTAAACGCACGCTGGTGGGCAGCGAGTACAACACCCGCCGCCAACAGTGCGAAACCGGTGCCCGCTTCTTCCAGCAGCCCGCCCTGCGCGACGTAACGCTCAATGAATTTAACAAAGTGGCGCACGAGCTGGATCCGGTCGTTGCCAGGCGCGTTCGTCACGTGCTGACGGAAAATGCCCGTACCGTTGAAGCCGCCTCCGCGCTGGCGAAAGGCGACCTGAAACGTATGGGTGAGCTGATGGCGGAATCTCACGCCTCCATGCGCGATGATTTTGAAATCACCGTTCCACAGATCGACACCCTTGTGGACATCGTCAAAGCCACCATCGGCGACAAAGGTGGCGTGCGCATGACGGGCGGCGGTTTTGGCGGCTGCGTCGTTGCGCTGGTGCCTGAAGAGCTGGTTCCTGCCGTACAGGATGCCGTGGCGAAGCAGTACGAAGCAAAAACAGGTATCGAAGAAACCTTCTATGTTTGCAAAGCATCACAAGGAGCCGGACAGTGCTAAACGAAACGCCTACCCTCGCACCGGATGGTCTGCCGTATCGCCTGTTAACCCTGCGCAACCGCGCAGGGATGGTCGTTACGGTGATGGACTGGGGTGCTACCCTTCTTTCTGCCCGCGTACCAATGCCGGACGGCAGCGTGCGCGAAACCCTGCTGGGCTGCGCCTCGCCTGAGCAGTACGTCAATCAGTCCGCCTATCTGGGCGCGTCCGTTGGGCGCTATGCGAACCGCATCGCGAAGAGCCGTTTTGAGCTCGACGGCGTGCAGTACGCCCTGCTTCCAAGCCAGGGTGAGAACCAGCTGCACGGCGGACCGGACGGGTTTGATAAACGCCGCTGGAAGATTGTTCGTCAAAACGACGGAGAAGTGCTGTTCTCGCTGGATTCGCCTGATGGCGATCAGGGCTTCCCGGGGAATCTTATCGCGTCCGCGCGCTTTACGCTGACCGACGACAACCGTATCGCCATTGAGTACCGTGCGACGGTCGACAAGCCGTGTCCGGTCAACCTGACCAATCACGCGTACTTTAATCTGGACGGTAACCAGTGCGACGTGCGTAACCACAGGCTGCAGATCCTGGCGGATGCCTGGCTGCCGGTTGACGAGATGGGCATTCCGCATCAGGGCCTCAAAGACGTGAGCGGCACCAGCTTTGACTTCCGCAGCGCGAAAACGATCGCCCAGGATTTCCTGAGCGATGACGATCAGCGCAAGGTGAAAGGCTACGACCACGCGTTCCTGCTACAGGCCAAAGGTGATGTGAAACAACCTGCCGCACAGGTCTGGTCTGCGGATGAGAAGCTGCAGATGACGGTGTATACCACTGCCCCTGCCCTGCAGTTCTACTCAGGTAACTATCTCGGCGGAACGACGGCGCGCGAACACGAAGAGTATAGCGACTGGCAAGGCCTGGCGCTGGAGAGCGAGTTCCTGCCGGACAGCCCGAACCATCCGGAATGGCCGCAGCCGGACTGCGTGCTGCGCCCGGGTGAAGAGTACGTTAGCGTCACAGAGTATCATTTCATTCCGCATTGATTTCCAGCCCTCCCATCGGAGGGCTTTTTTCTGCGCGCCTTGCTGAAAATAGCGCCGATCGCAGACAAAATCATAACCCTGGATTCACAAGCATCTTACACTCAGAGACTATTTTCGCTATGGTTAGGGTTAAGCGTTGCTGGTGGCACGGCCACGGCAATATAATGAGAATTGTTATCATTCTAAAAATGCTTGAGGAGTAAGAGATGGCTATAACTAAGCTGGTCCTGGTGCGTCACGGCGAAAGCCAGTGGAACAACGAAAACCGCTTTACCGGTTGGTACGACGTTGATCTGTCTGAGAAAGGCGTAAGCGAAGCAAAAGCAGCAGGTAAACTGCTGAAGGAAGAAGGCTTCAGCTTTGATTTTGCTTACACCTCTGTGCTGAAACGTGCCATCCACACCCTGTGGAACGTGCTGGACGAACTGGATCAGGCCTGGCTGCCGGTTGAGAAGTCCTGGAAACTGAACGAACGTCACTACGGTGCGCTGCAGGGCCTGAACAAAGCGGAAACCGCTGAGAAATATGGCGACGAGCAGGTTAAACAGTGGCGTCGCGGCTTCGCAATCACCCCGCCAGAGCTGACCAAAGATGACGAGCGTTACCCGGGCCACGACCCGCGTTACGCGAAGCTGACCGACGCTGAGCTGCCAACCACCGAGAGCCTGGCGCTGACCATCGACCGCGTTGTGCCTTACTGGAACGAAACCATTCTGCCACGCCTGAAAAGCGGCGAGCGCGTGATCATCGCGGCTCACGGTAACTCCCTGCGCGCGCTGGTGAAATACCTGGACAACATGGGTGAAGACGAAATCCTCGAACTGAACATCCCAACTGGCGTACCGCTGGTGTATGAGTTCGACGAAAACTTCAAGCCAATCAAACATTACTATCTGGGTAACGCGGAAGAGATCGCTGCGAAAGCAGCGGCTGTCGCGAACCAGGGTAAAGCGAAGTAATTTTCGCCAGACATAAAAAAAGCGCGGAGCCTTCCGCGCTTTTTTATTTGTGCCTGATAATTCAGCCGCGACGCGCTTTTACCGCATTCGCCAGCTGACGCAGGATGGTATCGGTATCGTCCCAGCCGATGCAGGCATCGGTCACGCTTTTGCCATACACAAGCGGTTCGCTGCCTTCCAGATTCTGGTTACCTTCAACCAGATGGCTTTCGATCATCACCCCAATCACCGCCTTCTCACCGCCGGCAATCTGCTGACAGACGTCTGCGCCCACTTCCATCTGCTTTTTAAACTGCTTGCTGGAGTTGGCGTGGCTGAAATCGATCATCACCTGCGGTGGCAGCCCGGCTTTTTCCAGCCCGACCTTCACTTCTGCCACGTGTTTTGCGCTGTAGTTCGGCTCTTTGCCGCCGCGCAGAATGATATGGCAGTCGCCGTTACCGCTGGTGTTAACGATGGCGGAATGACCCCATTTGGTCACCGACAGGAAGCAGTGCGGTGCACCTGCAGCATTGATAGCGTCAATGGCGACCTTGATGGTGCCGTCAGTGCCGTTTTTGAAGCCCACCGGACAAGAGAGACCGGACGCCAGCTCGCGGTGCACCTGAGATTCAGTGGTACGGGCACCAATTGCGCCCCAGCTCATCAGGTCTGCCAGGTATTGTGGCGTAATCATGTCCAGGAATTCACCGGCTGCAGGCAGGCCGCTGTCGTTGATCTCCAGCAGCAGCTTGCGCGCAATGCGCAGACCGTCGTTGATCTGGAAGCTGTTATCCATGTGCGGATCGTTAATCAGCCCTTTCCAGCCCACGGTGGTGCGCGGTTTTTCAAAATAGACGCGCATGACGATTTCCAGCTCGTCCTTCAGCTCTTCACGCAGGGTGAGCAGACGGGCAGCGTATTCTTTCGCGGCTGCAGGATCGTGAATGGAGCACGGGCCAATCACCACCAGAAGACGATCGTCATTACCTTTCAGGATCTTATGGATCGCTTTACGTGCATGAGAAACCGTGTTTGCGGCATTTTCAGTGGCGGGGAATTTCTCAAGGAGCGCTACAGGAGGTAATAACTCATTGATCTCTTTAATGCGTAAATCGTCGTTCTGATAATTCATTTTCTTTCCAGCTCTGCCATATCTTTAGTAATGAAAGCAATCCTTTCAATCTATCTTGTCGACCAGGAAGTGTAAACACGGTTTTACACTTCACGCAGATAATTCCTGGAATTCGCCTAAAAATCGCCACAAAATAGCGAAAAATGAGATCTAACCTAAGCTTTTTAACTGTAACAACCAATTTTACACGCTTAAACGCGATTCCCTACTGACGTAAGTCCGTAAGGCGGAATCTTTCGCCTCTGAAAAAGATGCACTGTTGGAGAATGTTATCCAGCGTAACGACAAGAACAGGAGCACCATGATGAAAATGACAAAACTGGCAACCCTCTTCCTGACCGCCACACTCACTCTGGCCAGCGGCAGCGTCCTGGCCGCGGAAACGGGCACATCAGACAGCAACGGGGATGCAAATGCGGCTGCGGCAGCAGGCCAGCCCGCTCCGGATGCGAAACAGAATATCGCCCCGAATAATGTCGACAACAACCAGATCAATACCGGGAACACCAACACCGGCGGCACGATGCTGCATCCCAACGGCAGCGGTTCCGGCACCATGAATCATGACAATATGAGTTCGGATGAGGTTCATAAGAACTCGATGTGTAAGGACGGCAAATGCCCGAACCCTAACGACAAAGTGGGTAACGACGCCAATACCAAAACTGATGGCACCACCCAGTAATTTGTTATGAACCGTCAAAAAAAGGAGAGCCCAGGCTCTCCTTTCTTTTTGGAGTAACCTATTAAAAACGCTACACTAAAAACAATAACACATCAGGAAAGCAGACATGGCGCACTCCCATTCCCACTCGCATTCTCCCGGCAACGACAACGCTAAACGACTGATGCTGGCCTTTGGCGTCACGGCAACGTTTATGGTTATCGAGGTCATTGGCGGCCTGGTTTCCGGCTCTCTGGCGCTTCTGGCCGATGCCGGACATATGCTGACCGATGCCGCAGCGCTGCTCTTCGCCCTGCTGGCGGTGCAGTTCGCGCGTCGTCCACCAAATGCCCGCCACACATTCGGCTGGCTGAGGCTGACCACCCTGGCCGCGTTTGTTAACGCCATTGCGCTGGTGGTCATTACCGTGCTTATCGTCTGGGAGGCCGTACAGCGCTTCCGGCATCCTCAGCCGATCGCCGGGGCGACCATGATGGTGATTGCCGTGGCAGGGCTGCTGGCGAATATCCTGGCCTTCTGGATTCTGCACCGCGGCAGCGGGGAAAAGAACCTCAACGTGCGCGCGGCGGCGCTGCATGTTCTGGGGGATTTGCTCGGTTCCGTCGGGGCGATTGTCGCCGCGCTGGTGATCCTCTACACCGGCTGGACGCCTGTCGATCCGATTCTGTCCGTGCTGGTGTCGTGTCTGGTCTTACGCAGTGCCTGGCGGCTGTTGAAGGAGAGCGTGAATGAACTGCTTGAAGGGGCACCGGCATCCATGGATATTGACGAGCTGAAGCGCAGCCTGCGCCGTTCAGTCCCGGAAGTCCGCAATGTTCATCATGTGCACGTCTGGCTGGTGGGGGAAAAACCGGTCATGACGCTGCACGTCCAGGTGATCCCGCCTCACGACCATGATGCGCTGCTGGAACGCATCCAGCATTTTCTTGAGCATCACTACGAAATTGGCCACTCCACCATCCAGATGGAGTATCAGCCCTGTAACGGGCCGGACTGCCACCTTAACGAGGCGCAGTCCGGACATTCACATCATCATCACCACTAGCTGGAAAGCGCGTGAGAGCCTCGCTCACGCGCGCTGTTAATCCACATCCGGCTGCCGTTCAGCGCAATGAAGGTCAGCAGCAGATATTCCAGCGACATCGCATAGACGCCCTGCAGGGCGAAGATCGCCACGCTGATCACGTTGATGATGACCCAAAGCAGCCAGTTCTCAACGTATTTACGGGTCATCAGGATCATCGCCGCAATCGACAGCACCATCATGCAGGAATCCCAGAACGGGAAAGCATCCGGCTGCAGCTCTGGCATCGTCACGTTCAGGCCGATACCGGACATGACCGAAACGGCGACGCGGGTCAGGAACGCAAACACCGGGTTGATGTAGACGGTCATTAAGCCAATGGCCACCACGCAGGCGACGAACCAGGCGATGGCTTTCGGCAAGGGCAGCCAGCGGATCTGCAGCTCTGCCTCCTGCTGGCTGTTCTGCCGCGACCACGCGTACCAGCCGTAGATATTAGCGGCGAAGAAGAACAGCTGTAAAAGCAGGCTGGCGTAAAGCTGGATCTGGAAGAAGATAATCGCAAACAGCGTGACGTTAATCAGCCCGAACGCATAGTTGCTGATCTTCTCCAGGCTTGCCAGCCAGATACAGAGTAAACCCGCCAGCGTGCCAACGGCCTCAATCCATGACAGGTCATAGCCACCTGCACCAATCGGTATATGAACCAGAATGTTATGTGTGCTAAAAAAATCCATCTTGTCTCCGCGGCGTGTTGAATTAAGTACGTAGTGTAGCCGCAAAATCCAGCATGCGGTTAAGCGGAATCAACGCCCCTTCACGCAGAGCGGCATCCACATGGATTTCATGTGCGGCACCGCCTGTCTCGAGCCCTTCGGCAATGGCCTTCAGGCCGTTCATCGCCATCCACGGGCAATGGGCACAGCTGCGACACGTTGCGCCCTCACCCGCCGTTGGCGCTTCAAGGAGCTCTTTCTCCGGCACGGCCTGCTGCATCTTATAGAAGATACCGCGATCGGTCGCCACGATGAGCTGCTTGTGAGGCAACGTCCTTGCCGCGTTGATAAGCTGGCTGGTTGAGCCCACGGCATCCGCCATGTCGACAATTGACTGCGGTGACTCAGGGTGAACAAGAATGGCGGCGTCAGGATAAAGTGCCTTCATGCGCGCCAGCGCCTGAGTTTTGAATTCGTCGTGCACAATGCAGGCGCCCTGCCAGCAGAGAACGTCAGCCCCCGTCTGCTTCTGGACATAATTTCCAAGATGACGGTCAGGCGCCCAGATAATTTTCTCTCCCAGGCTGTCCAGATGTTCAATCAGCTCAACGGCGATGCTCGACGTGACTACCCAGTCGGCCCGCGCTTTTACCGCCGCAGAGGTGTTGGCGTAAACCACCACGGTCCGATCAGGGTGGGCGTCACAGAAGGCCGTGAATTCGTCAATCGGACAGCCCAGATCCAGCGAACACTCCGCGTTAAGCGTGGGCATCAGAATGGTTTTTTCAGGGCTCAGGATCTTTGCCGTTTCGCCCATAAAACGCACGCCAGCAACCAGTAGCGTGGAAGCGGGGTGTCGTGCACCGAAGCGTGCCATCTCCAGTGAGTCAGAAATGCAGCCTCCGGTCTCTTCAGCCAGCTGCTGAATTTCCGGGTCGGTGTAGTAATGGGCCACCATTACCGCATCGCGCTCTTTAAGAAGACGTTTGATCTTCTCGCGGTAGAATTGCTTTTCATCCTGGCTCAGCGGGACAGGCTTTGGCGGAAACGGATAGATTGCGGCTTCAGGATCAAACATCACACTCATTATGGCTTCTCGTTTTACTGGCTTAACAATATTGCCTTTCTTTTGCCTGACATAGCAAAACGCGTGGCAATTGTGTTTTGTATACTAAACAAGATAGCGAATCTGGAGTGAAAAGTCACCGGGAATAGATGGGCGGAGCATTTGTTGTACCGCAGATAGCAAAAAGGCGCCTTTAGGGCGCCTTTCTACACTGGTGGGTCGTGCAGGATTCGAACCTGCGACCAATTGATTAAAAGTCAACTGCTCTACCAACTGAGCTAACGACCCCTTGCGGGATTTTTTTCTTCGAAGTGGTGGGTCGTGCAGGATTCGAACCTGCGACCAATTGATTAAAAGTCAACTGCTCTACCAACTGAGCTAACGACCCATTCGGGTGCTGACTTCGAAGATTTTTACTCGGTACCACCGGAGAGTGGTGGGTCGTGCAGGATGACTCGGCTTCGCCTCGCCCTTCGGGCCGTTGCTAAAGCAACGTTATCCTTCACGTTTAATATCTGAGTAAGATATTAAAATTGGTGGGTCGTGCAGGATTCGAACCTGCGA
>NZ_QPFW01000200.1:0-28423 GCF_008122455.1 Enterobacter sp. C6 | reverse complement strand
GCGAGAAAGCGTTGCCGCAGGCAACGACCCGAAGGGCGAGGCGCATCGCGCCGAGTCATCCTTCCCCCACCACCATCACTTTCCCAACATAAAAAACCGAGTCCGCCTTCGTAGGCCGGGTAAGGCGCAGCCGCCACCCGGCGACAGAAACCTACATCGGCGGCAAACGGCGCTTCACCGGCGAACTCTTCACAATCGACGTATTACACTGGGCATGTTCTGCCAGGCCGTCCAGCAGCGCATCAAGCTGTTCGATTGACCGCACCACCAGCCTAATCACAAAGCAATCTTCCCCGGTGACTTTGTCGCTCTCAATACACTCCGGCATCGCCTGAATATACTTATCCACCTTATGCAACAGCCCCGGCAAAGGCCGCACGCGCACCAGCGCCTGCAGCGTATACCCCAGCGCCGCCAGATTCACCCGCGCACCATAACCCTGAATCACACCCCGTTCTTCCAGCCTCTTCAGGCGTTCTGCCGTGCTGGGGGACGTCAGACCGATGCGGCCGCTGAGCACCTTCAACGACATGCGCGCATCCTCAACCAGACAGGCTAAAATTTGTCGGTCGATATCATCGATAAGGCATTCCATTCTTTTCACCTAATTTTAAAAAGTGATTTACCTATTCAACCTTATATCACCCCTGTAAAACCCGATAGCGATTTTCGACAATAGCGTCATTAATCAGGAGGTGGATGATGCGTGATTTACATAAAGGCGTCTGGCAAATGAGCCTGGCAATGTTAATTTCCGGCTCTATCGGCGCGTTTGTTTTGCTCTCCGGTCTGCCGGTGACGGAAGTGGTGTTCTGGCGCTGTCTTATCGGGGCTATGGCGCTTTTTATTTTTATCCGGGTAAGTCAAAAGCCCTTCAGTCCCCTCACCCGCACCACGCTGCTGCTGGCTATTCTCGGCGGCGTGGCATTAGTGGTGAACTGGCTGCTGCTCTTCGCCGCCTATGAGCGGATCTCTATTGGTCTTTCTACCGTGGTGTATAACACCCAGCCGTTTATGCTGGTACTGATGGGGATGTTTTTAGGTGAACGCGTCAGCCTGGTGAAATGGGGCTGGCTGTTCCTCGCCTTTGGCGGCGTGGTGATACTGCTCTCCAGCGAGCTGACCGGCGCGCATGGCGGTGAATGGCTCGCCGGAATCGGTCTGGCGATGGCCGCGGCCTTCTTCTATGCAGTCACGGCCATGATTGCCCGCAAACTCAGATCCGTTGCGCCGCAGCATATTGCCTTTATCCAGGTACTGACGGGCGTCGTGATGCTTTTGCCGTTTGCCAGCCTGCCGTCATTTTCCGGTGATTTCCCCTGGCCGATCCTGCTCACGCTGGGCATTGTCCATACCGGCATTATGTACCAGCTGCTCTACAGCGCGATTCAGAAGCTGCCTACGCCTATAACCGGCTCCCTGTCATTTATCTATCCGGTGGTGGCTATTGTTGTTGATAATCTGGTGTTCGGACACGCGCTGAACCTGACGCAGCTGGCGGGCGGCGCGCTGATCCTGTTTGCTGCCGCGGGGAACAACCTGGGCTGGGGCGAAAAAAAACCCCGCGAGTGCGGGGTTGGTATCAAAACGGCAAATTAGCGACGGGCGCGTACTATCTGGTATTTGCGCGTCAGGTACTCCACCGGCGCGCTCCAGATATGCACCAGGCGGGAGAACGGGAACAGCACAAACAGCGTCATCCCCAGCACCAGGTGAACGCGGAAGATAAACGCCACGCCGTCCAGGTGCGCGGAGGCTCCGCCGTGGAAGGTCACCACGGACTGCGCCCAGCCCACCAGCTTCATCATTTCGCTCCCGTCCATATGCTGCGCCGAGAATGGAATGGTCAACAGACCCAGCGCACACTGCACCATCAGCAGGGAGAGGATCAGGATGTCCGCTGCAGTCGTGGTCGCACGCACGCGCGGGCTGAACAGACGACGTTTCAGCAGCAGCAGGCCACCGACCAGAGTCATCACCCCGCAGGCACCGCCCGCGATCATCGCCATCTTCTGCTTCACCTCAATCGGTAGCCACGCTTCATACATCCAGTGCGGCGTCAGCATTCCCAGGAAGTGACCGGCAAAAATCCCCAGAATACCGATGTGGAACAGGTTAGAGCCCACATGCATTCCCTTACGATCCAGCATCTGGCTGGAGGCAGCACGCCAGGTGTACTGACCGTAGTCATAACGCAGCCAGCTTCCCACCAGGAACACGGTGCCCGCGATATACGGGTAAATGTCAAAGAAGAACATATTCAGGAAGTGCATTAGTGCCGTCCTCCGTTAGAGATATTCAAATATTGCGGGGCAACCGCGCCGGCAAAACGACGCTGGTGAGCGGAGATTTCAGACTCGCCGCAGTTCTGGTCAGCAAAGAATTTCACCTGCTCTTCTTGCCAGACCGCATCCAGCGCTTGTGGCGTATCATCGCGGGCTTCATCCGCAATTTTCTCCGCCACTTTTTCACTGTCGACCGCGGCGTTGGCCAGCTTCACCAGCAGATCGAACAGAACCGCATAGCGGCTCTCGCGCTGCTGAAGACGCGCGCCGAGCAGCGCCAGGATCGGCGCGATGTCCTGCAGACCGCCCAGCGCCTCTTCTTTCGGCAGCTGCGCCAGGTACTCCAGATACAGCGGCAGATGATCCGGCAGCTCGCGGCTGTCGAGCTGCAGGCCGTGCTGTTCATACTGGGCCATCAGATCCACCATCGCCTGACCGCGGTCGCGGGACTCACCGTGAACGTGTTCAAACAGCAGCAGGGACGTTGCACGACCACGGTCAAACAGCTGGCTGTAGTCCGACTGGGCATCCAGAAGGTCGCGCGCCAGCAGGTCGCGGAGGAAAACACCCAGCTTCTGGGCATCGTCCTTATCCAGGTTTTCAGATGACGCGAGTGCATCAAAGAGTTCCTGCTGATGCTGCGCAAGCGCAGCATCCGGATACTCGAGCAGACGCGAAACAATGACGAGTTCAATCATTGGTGCGGCTCCGTTTTGCTGGTCACATCCATGGCATCAATGCGGCGGCTGTTGAAGAGATTGAATTTGCTGTCTGACCCGTGGCAACCGTCGCCAAAGGTAAAGCCACAGCCATTTTTTTCCGGGAAGGCTTCGCGGGCCAGCTCACGGTGGCTGCTCGGCACCACGAAACGGTCTTCGTAGTTAGCGATCGCCAGATAGCGGTACATCTCCTGCGCCTGCGCTTCGGTCAGACCGACCTCTTCCAGCGCGCGGGTATCGGTTACGCCATCCACGGTTTCGGCACGCTTGAAGTGGCGCATTGCCAGCATACGCTTCAGCGCCAGCAGTACCGGCTGGGTATCACCTGCGGTCAGCAGGTTTGCCAGATACTGAACCGGGATACGCAGGCTCTCCACGTCCGGCAGGATGCCGTTGCTGCCCAGTTCGCCCGCGTCAGCCGCAGACTGAATCGGCGACAGCGGCGGCACGTACCAGACCATCGGCAGGGTGCGGTATTCCGGATGCAGCGGCAGGGCCAGCTTCCAGTCCATCGCCATTTTGTACACCGGCGACTGCTGCGCGGCGTCAATCACGCTCTGCGGGATGCCGTCCTTCAGCGCCTGCTCAATCACCTTCGGATCGTTCGGATCGAGGAACACGTCCAGCTGACGCTGATAGAGATCTTTCTCGTGCTCGGTGCTCGCTGCGTTTTCAATCGCGTCCGCGTCGTACAGCAGCACGCCGAGGTAGCGAATACGGCCTACGCAGCTTTCGGAGCAGACGGTTGGCATCCCGGCTTCAATACGCGGATAGCAGAAGATGCACTTCTCGGATTTGCCGCTCTTCCAGTTGAAGTAGATCTTTTTGTACGGGCAGCCGGTGATGCACATACGCCAGCCGCGGCACTTGTCCTGGTCGATCAGCACGATGCCGTCTTCTTCACGCTTGTAGATGGCGCCGCTCGGGCAGGTCGCCACGCACGCCGGGTTGAGGCAGTGCTCGCACAGGCGCGGCAGATACATCATGAAGGTATTTTCGAACTGGCCGTACATCGCCTTCTGCATGTTCTCGAAGTTCTGGTCTTTGGCGCGTTTCTCGAACTCGCCGCCCAGAATCTCTTCCCAGTTTGGACCGCTGGTAATTTTGTCCATGCGCTGGCCGGTAATCAGCGAGCGAGGACGGGCGATCGGCTGGTGTTTGCCTTCCGGCGCGTTGTGCAGATTCTGGTAGTCGTAATCAAACGGCTCGTAGTAATCATCGATGCCCGGCAGATGCGGGTTAGCGAAGATTTTTCCCAGAAGCCAAGCGCGGTTACCCATGCGCGGCTGCAGCTTGCCGTTGATTTTACGGATCCAGCCGCCCTTCCACTTCTCCTGGTTTTCCCAGTCGGTCGGGAAGCCGGTGCCCGGCTTGCTTTCCACGTTGTTGAACCAGGCGTATTCCATACCTTCACGGCTGGTCCAGACGTTTTTACAGGTGACCGAGCAGGTATGGCAGCCGATGCATTTATCCAGATTCAGCACCATGCCGACTTGTGAACGAATTTTCATTTTACGCTCTCCTGTACCTGGTCATTACCTTCGCCGTCTAACCAGTTAATATTCTTCATCTTACGTACCACCACGAACTCATCGCGGTTCGATCCTACGGTGCCGTAGTAGTTAAAGCCGTAGGCCAGCTGCGCATAGCCACCGATCATGTGGGTCGGCTTCGGCGTAATGCGGGTCACGGAGTTGTGGATCCCGCCGCGCTGCTCGGTGATCTCTGACCCCGGCAGGTTAACGATACGTTCTTGCGCGTGGTACATCATGGTCATCCCGGCCGGTACGCGCTGGCTCACCACCGCACGCGCCGTCAGGGCACCGTTGCTGTTGAACACTTCGATCCAGTCGTTATCTTCAATACCCAGATCTTTGGCATCCGTTTCGCTCATCCAGACAATCGGACCGCCGCGCGACAGGGTCAGCATCAGCAGGTTGTCGCTGTAGGTGGAGTGAATACCCCACTTCTGGTGCGGCGTCAGGAAGTTCAGCGCCTTCTCAGGGTTACCGTTCGATTTCGCGCCCATCACCGCTTTCACGGAGCGGGTGTCGATTGGCGGACGGTACACCAGCAGGCTTTCACCGAAGTCGCGCATCCACTGGTGATCCTGATACAGCGACTGGCGGCCTGACAGGGTACGCCATGGGATCAGCTCGTGAACATTGGTATAGCCCGCGTTATAGGACACATGCTCATCTTCCAGGCCTGACCAGGTCGGGCTGGAGATAATCTTGCGCGGCTGGGCCTGAATATCGCGGAAGCGGATTTTCTCTTCCTCTTTATTCGTCGCCAGGTGCGTATGGTCGCGACCGGTGAACTCGCTCAGGGCCGCCCAGGCCTTCACCGCCACGTGGCCGTTGGTTTCCGGGGCCAGAGTCAGGATCATCTCTGCGGCATCAATCGCCGTGTTGAGCATTGGCTGGCCTTTGGCCGGACCGTCCGCTTTGGTGTAGTTAAGCTTGCGCAGCAGGTCCATTTCGCTCTGGGTGTTCCAGGCGATCCCTTTCCCGCCGTTACCGATTTTCTCCATCAGCGGGCCGATAGAGGTAAAGCGCTCGTAGGTTGCCGGGTAGTCGCGTTCAACCGGAATAATGTGCGGCGCGGTCACGCCCGGGATCAGGTCGCACTCGCCTTTTTTCCAGTCCTTCACGTCCAGCGGCTGCGCCAGTTCGGCGGCGGAGTCGTGCTGGATGGGCAGCGTCACCACGTCGGTCTCTTTGCCGAGGTGCCCCACGCAGACTTCGGAGAATGTCTTCGCGATGTCTTTGTAGATTTCCCAGTCGCTTTTTGATTCCCACGCCGGGTCAACGGCCGCAGACAGCGGATGAATAAACGGATGCATGTCCGAGGTATTCATGTCGTCTTTTTCGTACCAGGTGGCGGTAGGCAGCACGATGTCGGAGTAGAGGCAGGTGCTGGACAGGCGGAAGTCGAGGGTGACCACCAGATCCAGCTTGCCGTCGAGACCGTTGTCTTTCCACTCCACCTCTTCCGGCTTCACGCCGCCCTGCTTGCCGAGATCTTTCCCCTGGATACCGTTTTCGGTACCGAGCAGGTATTTCAGCATGTACTCGTGGCCTTTACCGGACGAGCCCAGCAGGTTGGAGCGCCAGATAAACAGGTTACGCGGATGGTTTTTACCGTTCTCCGGCTGTTCCGCCGCGAAGCGAATTGAGCCATCCTTCAGGGATTTCACGGTGTAATCCACCGGTGACATGCCTGCCTGCTTTGCCGCTTCCGCAATGCGCAGCGGGTTAGTGCCCAGCTGCGGCGCAGACGGCAGCCAGCCCATGCGCTCGGCGCGCACGTTGAAGTCAATCAGATGGCCGCTGTAGCGGGATTTATCCGCCATCGGCGACAGCAGCTCCTGCGCGGTGACCGTCTCGTAGCGCCACTGGCTGGAGTGGTTATAGAAGTAGGAAGTGCTGTTCATGTGGCGTGCCGGGCGCTGCCAGTCGAGGGCAAACGCCAGCGGCTGCCAGCCGGTCTGCGGACGCAGTTTTTCCTGGCCCACGTAGTGCGCCCAGCCGCCGCCGCTCTGGCCGACGCAGCCGCAGAAGATCAGCATGTTGATCAGGCCACGGTAGTTCATATCGAGGTGATACCAGTGGTTCAGACCCGCACCGACGATGATCATGGAGCGACCGTGGGTCTTGTCGGCGTTATCCGCAAACTCGCGGGCGATACGCACGATCTGCGCGCGTGGAACGCCGGTGATTTGCTCTGCCCATGCCGGGGTGTAGGCTTTCACATCGTCATAGCCGGTTGCGCAGTTTTCATCGCCCAGGCCGCGTTCCAGTCCGTAGTTCGCCATGGTCAGGTCATAGACGGTGGTGACCAGAGCGGTAGACCCGTCCGCCAGCTGCAGGCGTTTCACCGGCAGCTTGTGCATCAGTACGTTTTTCAGTTCAACCTTGTTGAAGTGCTCGGAACCTTCGCCGCCGAAGTACGGGAAGCCCACCTCGGCGATCTCGTCCTGGCTACCCAGCATGCTCAGGCGCAGCTCCGTCTCTTCGCCGGTCGTGCCGTTACGCTGCTCAAGGTTCCACTTGCCCTTCTCGCCCCAGCGGAAGCCGATAGAGCCGTTTGGCGCCACCAGCTCGCCGTTGCTGTTATACGCAACGGTTTTCCACTCAGGATTATTTTCCTGGCCCAGCGAATCCACCAGATCGGCAGCGCGCAGCGTACGGCCAGCGGCATAGTAGCCCTCACGCTCTTCCAGCATGACCAGCATCGGCATGTCGGTATAGCGGCGGACGTAGTCGGTGAAGTACTGGCTTGGTTTATCCAGGTGGAACTCGCGCAGCATGACGTGACCCATCGCCATCGCCATCGCCGCATCGGTACCCTGTTTCGGCGCCAGCCACAGATCGCACAGCTTGGCGATTTCGGCATAGTCCGGGGTCACCGCCACCGTTTTGGTGCCTTTGTAACGGACTTCGGTAAAGAAGTGCGCGTCCGGCGTACGGGTCTGAGGAACGTTAGAGCCCCAGGCGATGATGTAGCTGGAGTTGTACCAGTCCGCGGATTCCGGCACGTCGGTCTGCTCGCCCCAGGTCTGCGGAGACGCGGGCGGCAGGTCGCAGTACCAGTCGTAGAAACTCAGGCAGGTACCGCCGATTAAAGAGAGATAGCGCGCGCCGGAGGCATAAGAGACCATCGACATCGCCGGGATCGGCGAGAAGCCCGCCACGCGGTCAGGACCGTAGGTTTTGACGGTGTAGACGTTGGAAGCGGCAATCAGCTCGTTCACTTCTTTCCATGAGGAGCGAACGAAACCTCCGCGACCGCGGGCCTGCTTGAAGCTTTTTGCTTTGTCAGCGTCTTCAATGATGGAGGCCCAGGCATCCACCGGATCGCTGTGCTGCACTTTCGCTTCACGCCACATTTTCATCAGGCGCTTGCGCATCAGGGGGTATTTCAGACGGTTCGCGCTGTAGAGATACCAGGAGTAGCTGGCGCCACGCGGGCAGCCGCGCGGTTCGTGGTTCGGCATATCCGGGCGGGTGCGAGGATAGTCGGTCTGCTGCATTTCCCAGGTCACCAGACCGTTTTTAACGAAAATCTTCCAGCTACATGAGCCAGTGCAGTTCACGCCGTGGGTCGAACGGACGACTTTGTCATGCTGCCAGCGCTGGCGGTAACCGTCTTCCCAGTCCCGGTTGGTATCCAGAACCTGGCCGTGCCCATCGGCAAACGTTTCACCCTTCTGCTTGAAGTAGCGAAACCGGTCCAAAAATTTGCTCATCGGGTATCTCCTGTGTGGAGCCTGTGGCTCTCTAAATCGACATTGCTGATTTGCAGCGAAGGTAACGCCCTGAAAGAGGGGGAGAATTGATAACGATCAAGACGAGGAGGGACTTTCAGGCGAGGGATTACACCGAATACCACCAAAGCGGTATCGTTTAAGATTTTATATCCTAATGAAATATATCGTTATTTTTATTTTATCGTACAAACCGCCAGGCAAAATTTAACCTCTCAGGTATTAAGGGGTAGAGCGCCCTGTAAAGCGATGGCGATCACAGTGCTGCCTGCGGATTTCCTCTGCATGGCAACCAGTATGTTGTAACTATTTTGACGCCAAAAAAAACGCGGCCCGAAGGCCGCGTAAACGGATAATCATACTTACTTATTTTTCTTGGTATTACGGCCATATACCAGCCACGTAATCACGACGCAGGCGATATAGAAGACGAGGAAGACTTTCATGGCACCGGCCGGAGAGCCAGTCAGGTCCAGAGAGATACCGAACGCTTTCGGGATAAAGAAGCCGCCAATCGCGCCGATGGCGGAGATAAAGCCCAGCGCCGCAGCCGTATCCGTCGCCGCTTCGCGCATGGCCTGTTCTTCGCTTCCGCCCTGCGCTTTTACGCGGTCCATGGTCAGCTTACGGAAGATCACGGAGATCATCTGGAAGGTGGACGCGCTCCCCAGCCCGGCCGTCAGGAACAGCACCATAAACACGCCGAAGAAGGCGATGAAGTTACCGCCCTGTCCGTCGGCCGGCAGCGTGAGGAACAGCAACGCACAGAAGACCGCCATCACGACGAAGTTAACCAGCGTCACCCGGGTACCGCCCAGACGGTCAGACACCATGCCACCCAGCGAGCGAGCAAGGGCGCCAATAAATGGGCCGAAGAAGGCGAATTGCAGGATCTGCACGTCCGGGAATTGCGTTTTCGACAGCATCGCGAAGCCCGCTGAGAAGCCGATAAACGAACCGAAAGTCGCCAGATACAGCAGCGCCATCACCCAGAGGTGTCCACGCTTCAGCACCGGCAGCTGTTCGCTCAGCGACGCCTTCGACGCGGACAGGTCATTCATAAAGAACCAGGCTGCGAGGGTGAAGACCACGAGGAACGGTACCCAGATCCAGGCTGCGTTTTGCAGATAGAGGGAAGAACCGTCCGCCTGCTCAACGCCACCGCCGCCAAAGGCTGCAAAAATGGAGACCGAGATCGCCAGGGGAGCGATCAGCTGCATCACGCTCACGCCCATATTGCCCAGACCGCCGTTAATCCCCAGCGCGCCGCCCTGCTTCGCTTTCGGGAAGAAGAAGCTGATGTTGGCCATACTGGAGGCGAAGTTCGCCCCGGCAAAGCCGCACAGCAGGGAGATAATCACGAACACGCTGAACGGCGTGGAGGTATCCTGCACCGCGAAGCCCAGCCACACGCAGGGGACGATCATGATGCCCGTACTGAATGCCGTCCAGCGACGGCCGCCAAAGACCGGCACCATAAACGCGTAAGGGACGCGCAGCAGCGCGCCTGACAGCGACGGCAGCGCGGTCAGCATAAACAGCTGATCGGTCGTGAACGTAAAGCCGACTTTAGGCAGGTTTACTGCCACCGCGCTAAACAACATCCATACGCAAAACGCTAATAACAAACACGGCACGGAAATCCACAGATTTCGGCTTGCTACACGATGGCCGCGCTGTTGCCAGAACGCCGGATCCTCTGGACGCCAGTCAGTAATAACGGCACCATTTTCCCTTTCGGGAGCGGATGAGTGACTCATAGACACCTCTGATTCTCGAATGATGCTGCAAACATTAGGGTTTTAGGGCGGCGGTAAGTTGATATAAATCAAAGGAAAAGTGGGAGGATTTGCGGCACAAAAAAAGGTGTTATCCTTAGTGAGTAGGCTAATTCGGTAAAAAAGACGTGGTTTTTCACGGCACTGACGATTCCCTGTAACGCCCACCTCTTGCCCCCTACTCCGTTGGCAATTTAGGGGTAATCCTTTATTGGTATGGGTATACTCCAGGGTATGCACCAGAATAGCGCCATTCCTGCAAGCAGGCCACGTCAGGAGCACGCCCACTCAATGTTAAAAAGATGCTTATCTCCGCTAACGCTCGTGAATCAGCTCGCCCTGATTGTTTTGCTGTCCACCGCCATCGGCGTGACCGGCATGGCGATCTCCGGCTGGCTGGTACAAGGGGTACAGGGTAATGCGCATGCCATCAACGAGGCAGGCTCACTACGCATGCAGAGTTATCGCCTGCTGGCGGCGGTTCCCCTGACGCAGGACGATCGGCCTTTAATCGATGAAATGGAGCGCACAGCGTTCAGCCCCGAGCTGGAAAACGCCGCCATCCGCGCCGGCCAGCAGTCCCAGTTGAAAGCCCTTCAGGGGTACTGGCACACCCAGCTGCAGCCCGGCCTGAAACAGGCGCGCAGTACAGAAGCCGTTGCCCAGGACGTGGCGGGGTTTGTCTCCCGCATTGATGCGCTGGTCTCCGCTTTTGATCAGACGACCGAATTACGCATCGACCGGGTGGTGATGGTACACCGGGCCATGGCGCTGTTTATGGGGCTGCTGCTGATCTTCACCATCGTCTGGCTCCGCGCGCGGCTGTTAAATCCCTGGAAACAGCTGCTGGCGATGGCCCGCGCGGTGACCGCACGCGATTTTACCCAGCGCACGCACATCAGCGGGCGCAACGAGATGGCCATGCTCGGCCAGGCACTCAATACCATGTCGGCAGAGCTCTCCGAGAGCTACGCGGTGCTGGAACAACGCGTTCAGGAAAAAACGGCCGGGCTGGAGCAGAAAAACGAGATCCTCTCCTTCCTCTGGCAGGCCAACCGTCGGCTGCACATGCAGGTGCCGTTGTGTGAACGTCTTTCGCCGGTGCTGAACGGCCTGCAAAATCTGACCCTGCTGCGCGACCTGGAGCTGCGGGTCTACGATGTGGAAGACGAAGAGAACCACCAGGAATTTACCTGTCAGTCCGATATGTCCTGCGATGACAAAGGTTGCCATCTTTGCCCTCGCGGCCTGCCGCCGCTGACGACCGGCGGCACGACTCTGAAGTGGCGCCTGACGGACAGCCACACCCAGTACGGCATTCTGCTGGCCACCCTGCCAACCGGACGCCACCTGAGCCACGACCAGCAGCAGCTGGTGGATACGCTGGTTGAACAGCTGACGGCCACGCTGGCGCTCGACAGGCATCAGGAAAAACAGCAGCAGCTTATCGTCATGGAAGAGCGCGCGACCATCGCCCGCGAGCTGCACGACTCCATCGCCCAGTCGCTCTCCTGTATGAAAATGCAGGTGAGCTGCCTGCAGATGCAGGATGCGGAGATGCCCGAAAGCAACAAGCAGCTGCTCAGCCAGATCCGCAACGAGCTGAACACCTCCTGGGTGCAGCTGCGCGAGCTGCTGACCACCTTCCGCCTGCAGCTGACCGAGCCGGGCCTGCGCCCGGCGCTGGAATCAAGCTGTCACGAATTTAGCGCCCGGCTGGGGTTCCCGGTGAAGCTGGATTATCAGCTTCCGCCGCGGTTTGTCCCCTCCCATCAGGCCATCCATCTACTGCAGATCGCCCGCGAAGCGCTGAGCAACGTGCTTAAACACGCTGAAGCAACGGCGGTCACGGTCACCGTCAGCCAGCACGATAATCAAGTGAAACTGACGGTTCACGATAACGGCCGCGGCGTGCCGGAAAATGCCGAACGCACTAACCACTATGGTTTAATCATTATGCGAGACCGCGCTCAAAGCCTGCGCGGTGATTGCCAGGTTCGCCGGAGAGAAACGGGCGGCACGGAAGTTGTCGTCACCTTTATTCCCGAGAAACCGCTCACAACTGCTCAAGGAGAAACCCATGACTAATCAGGAACCGGCATCCATCCTGTTGATCGACGACCATCCGATGCTGCGTACTGGCGTGAAACAGCTGGTCAGCATGGCACCCGATATCACCGTGGTGGGCGAAGCCAGCAACGGTGAACAGGGCATTGAGCTTGCCGAATCCCTCGATCCCGATCTGATCCTGCTCGATCTGAATATGCCCGGCATGAACGGTCTGGAGACCCTCGACAAGCTGCGGGAAAAATCGCTTTCCGGCCGCATCGTCGTCTTTAGCGTCTCGAACCATGAGGAGGATGTGGTCACGGCGCTGAAGCGCGGGGCGGATGGCTATCTGCTGAAGGATATGGAGCCGGAAGACTTGCTTAAGGCGCTACAGCAGGCGGCGGCGGGCGAAATGGTGCTCAGCGAAGCCTTAACGCCGGTCCTGGCCGCCAGCCTGCGCGCCAACCGCGCCACCTCTGACCGTGACGTCAGCCAGTTAACCCCGCGCGAGCGCGATATTCTCAAACTCATTGCCCAGGGGCTGCCGAACAAGATGATCGCCCGCCGTCTGGACATCACCGAAAGCACGGTCAAAGTACACGTGAAGCATATGCTGAAGAAAATGAAGCTAAAATCCCGCGTTGAAGCCGCCGTGTGGGTGCATCAGGAACGCATTTTTTAAGGACTACTCATCCGGCAGCAGCTTCCAGCGCGGATCGTCGTCAGGCAGTGCGACCAGCGGCTGCACCACGGCAAGCGTGATCTCATTGGACGAGACGCGCTGGCCTTTCTCATCTTCCACCACCGCCGACAGGTGCCAGCGGTTTGTCGCCCCTTCCCGGTCATCCCAGGCAGGGATAATCACGCTCCAGCCGTCGGTGCTGTTGCTTTTCGCCGGCGACGTCAGGCTCAGTGCCTGCGTATCGCCCTGCCAGTGGATCTGACGGATGCCGTGCGTGCTGCGAACCTGAAGCTTCAGCATCACGGTCTCGCCTCCTTTCAGATCCCACGGCGGCGTGGCCAGCCACACGGACAGCGTTTTACGCTGGCGGAACTCCATAACCGGCAGGCTGGTGCGCTCCGATGAGTCGTAGCGGCTGCCGCGCAGGGAGCGCGTGGCGGCGACCTCATCGGCGGAAAGCTGCTTAGCCAGCGGCACGCCAAAGCGATAGTTGAGCTTCAGCCCGAGGTTATTCTGGCTCTCGCCGCTTTCGCCCTGCTTGTGCCCGGCGGTCAGCGTCACCAACGGAACGGGGGTATAGTTAAGCCCCAGATTCACCGCCACAGGATTGTGATAGCCGGTGCCGCTGTTGAAGAGGTCGACGTTATCGCCAAAATATTGCTCGAAGCTAACGCTGGTATTCAGATGATGGAACCACGGCAGCCAGGCTTTAGCGGTGACGTCATATCCGCGCGCCATGCGCTGTTCCTGGACGTCAGAGCGCTCGCGCCATCCGGCAAAGGGCTGATAATAGTTCGCTGACAGGCGCAGATTTTCCCCCCACGCTTCCGCCCCCAACCCGGCACGCTGCAAATTTTCATCCAGAAGATTATCGTAAAAGGTGTTGTAACCCAGCAGCCATTTCCCGGCGACCCAGCGCTGACCGATTCCAGCGTTACTGACCAGGCCATCCGTCTGCTGGGTCAGGCCAAGCTGGCTCCAGCTCAGGTAGCGGTTAGTATCGTTCCACGGGATAAACCAGCTCCCGCTGCTGCCGTTAAATTTGCCATCGTTATCCACCAGCAGGTTCACGCTGGCGTTTCCCCAGGGCGACAGCCAGGATTCAATCTGCTGGTTCACTTCCCCGCTTACCGCGTCGCGCACCTGACCAAAGGCAAACTGACGCGCCTGCTCGCCGGTCGTCAGGCCATTGTCGGTCATGCTGGCTTCACCAAAGGCTTTCGCCATTTCGGCCAGATGCTTCTCCCCCTCGCCCGTAGGCGCCGCCAGGCCGAGGTCGGGCAGACTGTCCCCGTTATTATCAAAGGGGTGCTGTGCCTGATGCATAAAGGAATTCGGCGCACCGTAAACGGCTCCGGCCGACAAAAGGGAGAGTAATAGCAGAAAACGAATGCGAGACGATACAGCCATCAACGTCGGGTTTAGCGCCTGGATTTTTGTAAAAGACGTCTTACCTTAACGCTATTAAGAAAGAATTGCAGCCTTACGGGAAATTTCAGGAATATCCTGAAGTTTATTGACGGCTGCAGGCAGCGTAAACTCGGTAAACCCTATATTATTCGTGCCTTTATAAGAACAGGAGTCAACATGCAAAAGATTGTTATCGTCGCCAACGGTGCGGCCTACGGGAGTGAATCCCTTTTTAACAGCCTGCGCCTGGCCATTGCGCTGCGTGAAAAAGAGAGCGACCTGGCGTTACGCCTCTTTTTAATGTCCGACGCGGTCACCGCCGGGCTGAAGGGACAAAAACCGGCCGAGGGTTATAACATTCAGCAGATGCTGGAGATCCTGACCGCGCAAAACGTGCCGGTGAAATTGTGCAAGACCTGCACCGACGGCCGCGGCATTACCGGACTTCCGCTGATTGATGGCGTAGAAATTGGTACGCTGGTTGAGCTGGCCGAGTGGACGCTGTCCGCAGATAAAGTATTAACTTTTTAATAATAAACACGTAAAAATATTATTTTCTTATGGACGCGGTTTCAGCATCAAGTTTACCTGCTGGGTTGCCGATAGGCATGGAAACAACACAGCAGGTATTTCACTTATGTTCAGATCGATTCGTGCACGCATCATCGCGGCGACGGCAGGCTGTCTGGTCGTCGCCCTTCTCCTCAACACCGTTATTAACTTCCAGGTCACACGCCAGGATAACCAGCAGTCACAGCGCGATATCCTGACCAGCACCAGCGCCAGCCATAACATGGCGATTGCCGACTGGGTCAAAAGCAAGATGACGGTGATTACCTCCGCGCAGACCGTCGCACTGAGTGACGATCCGGTTCCGGTGTTTAAACAGCTTGCACAGGCGGGTGGATTCACCAACGTTTATGTCGGCTACGCCAGCAAAACGGCGAAATTCTCTGAACCGGCGGGCGTTCCGGCGGATTATGACCCGACCATTCGCCCGTGGTATCAGCAGGTAGTCAGTACGGACGGTCCGGTTGTCACCGCGCCCTACGTTGACGCGGGGACCGGTAAACTGGTGGTGACCTTCGCCGTGCCGGTGAAAGAGAATGGCACACTGAAAGCGGTGGTGGCGGGCGATGTGGCCATGGACAGCGTGGTGGCGAACGTACGCGGGATCCATCCAACCCCGGCCAGCAGCGGGTTGCTTCTGAACAGTGACGGCAGCGTGATTGCCGCTAACGATCCGGCTCTGACGCTTAAACCGTTTGCTGAGACCATCAAAGGCATCGATTTTGCTGCGCTGAAAAGCGGTAACCCGGTTGACGGCACGCTGAACGATGCTGAAAAAACCTTCGTGGCGACAGCCGTGCCGGGCACAAACTGGCTGCTAGTCGTCGCCCTCGACAACGGCGACGCCACCTCCGGCATGCGTTCCCTGCTTAAAGCATCGGCGATTTCGCTGGTGATCCTGGCACTGCTGAGCGCGGCCATTGTTCACCTCCTGATTGCCCGCCTGCTGAAGCGTCTGTCCGACATTCGCGACGCGATGCACAACATTGCCAACGGGACTAACGATCTGTCGCAGCGTCTGCCGGACAGCGGCGAGGACGAGGTGGCGCAGATTGCGCAGGCCTTTAACGCCTTCAGCGATAAGCTGTCGGTGGTGATGGTGCAGCTCCGTGATGCCAGTGAATCGGTGAAAAACGCCGCCCAGGAGATTGCGGCGGGTAACCAGGATCTCTCCGGACGTACCGAGCAGGCGGCGTCCAGCCTGCGCGAGACGGCCAGCGCCGTGGAGCAGATCACCGCCTCCGTGACCCAATCGAACGAGTCGGCGGCAGAAGCGAACGACCAGGCGAGCAAGGCCTCAGCGGCCGCGGCGCGCGGCGGCGAGGTGGTATCCCAGGCGATCAGCACCATGCAGTCCATCGAAGTCGCATCGGCTAAAATTGGCGATATCACCAGCGTGATTGACGGCATCGCGTTCCAGACCAACATTCTGGCGCTGAACGCCTCCGTCGAGGCGGCCCGTGCCGGGGAGCAGGGTCGCGGGTTTGCCGTGGTGGCAGGCGAAGTGCGTAACCTGGCAAGCCGCAGCGCCCAGGCGGCGAAAGAGATCAAATCGCTGATCGATTCCACCACCGACAGCGTGGCCACCGGCTCCCGCTACGTGCATCTGGCCGGGGAAAGCATGGACGAGATCCGCTCCAGCATCGGCAGCGTCTCCGGCATCATGCGCGAAATCTCCATCGCCACCAGCGAGCAGATGAAAGGCATTCATGAGATCAATCATGCGGTGACCCATCTCGACAGGATGGTCCAGCAGAACGCCGAGCTGGTAGTGGAATCCGCCGCCGCCGCGGGTGCCCTGCAGAGCCAGGCTGGGGACCTTGCTGAAACCGCCGGCCATTTCCGCATTTAATTTTATTCCGGCGCGGGTTTACCGGGTAAAACCCGCACCAGCTGAATGCTTTCAGGAATTTTGTCATTTTTGTTTAAACGTTATGCCATTTTTTGATCAAAATCATCATCCCTCGCCCCCCGCTTTGGTGTTATGCAATGAGTAATTTGTGAACAATATCACGCTCGGGATGGGCAAAATCGACGGGGTAAAAAAATGGCACTGGTAAAAACAAGTTTGAAACTGTTTGGCGGGGATACGGTAGTGGTGCGTTGCTCAGAGCGCTGTCGTATTCACCTGATGAGTGCGAAAGCACATAAACAATCCCAGGCGGATATTCTCACCGTGCAGGATGATAAAGCGTGGCTTACCGTACCGTATACCGGCACGTGGGATGTGCTGATCGACAGCCACAGCCAGTCGCTGGAGCATTCCGTCAGCTACGTGGCTGCATAATAATAAACGCCCGGCGAGCCGGGCGTATCATCAGGCAAAGCCCGGTCGCAGCGTGCCGTTGAGCGGGTTCCCTTCCAGCAGAGCCTTCACCTTTACCACCAGCTCATTCAGACAATCGTCTTTCATGCCGAGGCGGGCCAGCTCCTGATCCAGGGAGAAGAGATATTGTGCATTGGTCCCCAGCGGTCCGCTGGCGGCAGCAATCAACGGGGCTATGACCTGCGTGCGGGTGTCCGCTTCATACAGCGGATGACGCGGGTCCATAATAAACACCAGCGCATTGACGGTGCGTCCGTCGTCCAGCTCCAGCTTGCACCAGCTCGGCATATAGCAGCCGGTGATCATCTCACGCTTCCAGAGCAGCGTAAGCTCCTCTTCCAGCGAGGCATCAGGAAGGCGATACGCCACGCCCGTGGTGCGCCCGCCCTCTTTCAGTGCAAGCATACGTCCCGGCTGGCACGCGCTGCCGCGTCCGGCCGTCAGACGCAGGCAAAATGCGCGATGCCAGCCAGGCAGCGTTCCCGTTGCCGATTCGACAAATTCCAGAGCCGGATTCCACATCAGGGAACCGTAGCCAAAAATCCATACCGGGCCATCATCCGGGCGGCAGGCAAGCGTGGCAGCAAGTGACGCCGCACGTTGTTCAGCTGACCAGAGAAGCGATTCCTCAATAGCACCAAATGCCGTCTTACAATCTGCCTTCATTAAGAAATCACGCGTTAACACTTTACACCTCCGCCACTGCATGCTTCCTTGCGACATCTGTAATTCGCCTTCCCGGCATTATGTGCTGGTCATTTTGCCAGCAGTTAAATAACGATAAGCAATTAGCGGACCAGTTGCAATACAACGGCAGTTCAACCGCCTGAAAAGTCAAAATGAAGGCAGCGAATTATTTCACGGCTATTTCTTTTTATGCCATTTATCGTCGCCTCCTTTTTCATATTCATGTTTTACGGCGGACCAGGCGACTTTGTGTGCCGTCTCTTCACGGCTGGCATCATCCCGGCGATCGTCCTTATCTTTGTATTGATCCCAGGCGCTGTTAAACGCCTCTTTGTAGATATCCTGCGCGTGAGCGGGCAGGACGTTTTGCACGTTGTCGGGTAATTCGCGTTTCGTTTTATATGGCATCACTCACCTCTCTTTTGCTTAAAGAGATAAGTGTGGACGACGATATGGCAGCGTGCCACCCGGCCTTAATTTATGGATTAAAACCAAATATAATTTATTGTTATTTAATAAGTATTATATGAAAACCGTCAATTACAGGAGTCAGGTATTAAATTTATGACAAAGGGTAAAATTAAGTAAAAAATAAAGGGTATTTAACAGAGATCTGTTAGTTTAATGACCTCAAAAATCTATCTATAATTACAAGCACCTGCATTGATGGAGAAGCACATGACAGCAACACACGAGGCGGTAAAGACCCGCCACAAGGAGACGTCACTCATTTTCCCGGTTCTGGCACTGGCTGTGCTGCTCTTCTGGGGAAGCAGTCAGTCACTGCCAGTGGTGGTTGGTATCAATATTCTTGCCCTGGTCGGCATCTTAACCAGCGCGTTTAGCGTCGTTCGCCATGCGGACGTCCTGGCCCACCGTCTGGGCGAGCCGTACGGATCGTTAATTCTCAGCCTTTCCGTCGTGATTCTCGAAGTCAGCCTGATTTCCGCGCTCATGGCGACTGGCGATGCCGCGCCGACGCTGATGCGCGACACGCTCTACTCTATCATTATGATTGTGACGGGCGGCCTGGTGGGCTTCTCTCTGCTGCTGGGCGGGCGCAAGTTCGCGACCCAGTATATGAACCTGTTCGGCATTAAACAGTATCTGATTGCCCTCTTCCCGCTGGCCATTATCGTGCTGGTCTTCCCGATGGCGCTGCCGGGCGCGAATTTCTCTACCGGTCAGGCACTGCTGGTCGCACTGATTTCCGCCGCCATGTACGGCGTGTTCCTGCTGATTCAGACCAAAACGCACCAGAGCCTGTTTGTGTATGAGCATGAAGACGACAGCGACGACGATGACCCGCACCACGGTAAGCCGTCGGCCCACAGCAGCGCGTGGCATACGGTTTGGCTGATCGTACATCTGATTGCGGTGATTGCCGTCACCAAGATGAACGCCAACCCGCTGGAAACGCTGTTAACCGAGCTGAACGCGCCGGTAGCGTTTACCGGCTTCCTGGTGGCGCTGCTGATCCTGTCTCCTGAAGGGCTGGGCGCGCTGAAAGCCGTCTTAAACAATCAGGTGCAGCGCGCAATGAACCTGTTCTTCGGCTCCGTGCTGGCGACCATTTCACTCACCGTGCCGGTGGTGACGCTGATTGCCTTTATGACGGGCAACGAGCTGCAGTTTGCGCTGGGTGCGCCGGAAATGATTGTGATGGTGGCCTCGTTGCTGCTGTGCCAGATTTCGTTCTCCACCGGGCGCACCAACGTGCTGAACGGCGCGGCGCATATGGCGTTGTTTATTGCGTACTTAATGACGATTTTTGCGTAAGATTGATCCGGTGCGGCCCGATGCCCTCACCCCAACCCTCTCCCACAGGGAGAGGGAGAAAACATAAAAAAACCCGCCGAAGCGGGTTTTTTATTATTTGCTGGTATCCAGCTCGTCGAAGCTCTTCACCAGATCGTCAATCGCTTTGATCTGTTTCAGGAACGGCTCCAGCTTATCCAGCGGCAGCGCGGATGGACCGTCGCATTTTGCGTTATCCGGATCCGGGTGCGCTTCAATAAACAGACCTGCCAGACCGGTTGCCATACCGGCACGCGCCAGCTCGGTCACCTGAGCACGACGGCCACCGGACGCGGCGCCAAACGGGTCGCGGCACTGCAGCGCGTGGGTCACGTCGAAAATCACTGGAGACTGGTTAGAGACGTTCTTCATCACGCTGAAGCCCAGCATGTCGACAACCAGGTTGTCGTAACCGAAGTTAGCGCCACGGTCACACAGGATCACCTGATCGTTACCGCCTTCGATAAACTTATCAACGATGTTACCCATCTGGCCCGGGCTGACGAACTGCGGTTTTTTCACGTTAATCACGGCACCGGTTTTCGCCATCGCCGCCACCAGGTCAGTCTGGCGAGCCAGGAATGCCGGGAGCTGAATCACGTCAACCACGTCTGCCACCGGCTGCGCCTGAGAGGCTTCATGCACGTCGGTGATCACTTTCACGCCAAAGGTCTGCTTCAGCTCCTGGAAAATCTTCATCCCCTCTTCCAGGCCCGGGCCACGGTAAGAGTTGATGGAGGAGCGGTTGGCTTTGTCAAAAGAGGCTTTAAACACGTACGGGATGCCCAGCTTCTGGGTCACGGTCACGTAGTGTTCGCAGATACGCATGGCGAGGTCGCGGGATTCCAGCACGTTCATGCCGCCAAACAGGACGAACGGCAGGTCGTTTGCTACCTTGATATCACCAATGCTAACCACTTTTTGTTTCATAGGATCGCCTTATTCAGGTGTGAATCGGAATTAAGATTAATGCAGTGTAATTTGCTTGTGCGAGATCGCGTTGATCTGCGCACGAATCATTTCGCTAATAGGATCTTCCGGACACTGCTCGACGAAATAATTCAAATCATTCAGCGCCACGTGCTCACAGTCGAGCTGGGCATAGATCAGCCCGCGATCGCGAATTTCGTACGGGTCTTCCGGGTTGAACTGCAGCAGCACTTCGCTGGCGCGCAGGGCCAGCTCCATCTGACGCTCTTCCATTAATGCAGACTTCAGCGTATCCAGCAGCTTGCGAATGACCTCTGCGTTGTCCGCCTCGTCGAGATCTTCGTTGAAGAGTTCGGCCACCGGGCTGATATTGCCTTTCAGCCACACGTCCAGCGTATGTTCATCCAGCGTGTCGCCGTTGAAGGGATTAATGAGCCACATTTCGCCGTCCAGCCACTCTGCACGCAGGATCATCTGCGTCGGGAAAATGACCGGGACCAGCGGAATATCCAGACGCTGTGCGACCCATAGTAAAATAGACCCCAGCGCCACGGCGCTGCCCTGACGATTTTTTAAGACCTGGTCCAGCCATAATGCGTCAGACAGGCGATACACGCCCCGCGTGTCGCAGAAACCCCATTCGCCGTAGAAAAGCTCCAGCAGCTTCTCTAGTTGCCAGTCTTGCGGGCGAGCCTGATTAATCTCTTCACGCGCCAGGCTGACCAGATTCTCCAGCTCATCATAGACAAACTGCGACGTAAAATCGTCGCGAATCATCTCTGAAATCAGGATCATGCCATCGCAAAGCGGCACTTTATTAAATTCGAAATCGGCTAAGGACCTCATGACTTACCCCAGTAACGCCTGAGCGAACAATGACGCTCAGGCGCGATAAAACTCAAAACGATGTAGATGATAACGCCAAACTGCCTTTCAGTCAGCCTTACGCCTTTATCAGTAAATGGCAGATAGCCGGAACTCAAGACCACCGCCCCAGCGTCAGGCGTTCGTTGCCGCCGTAGTCGCGGCAGGTTTCGACAGCGTCATAATCTGCTTGCATAAACAGTGCCCGCACGGCTTCTCCCTGCGTCCAGCCATGCTCCACGAGCAGCCAGCCGCCGGGAAGTAAATGTTCCCGTGACGTTGTCACAATGTGATCAAGATCGGCTAATCCCGCGTTGGCGGCCACGAGCGCCGTCAGCGGTTCGAAGCGAACATCTCCCTGCGCAAGGTGCGGGTCATGTTCATCGATGTAAGGAGGATTGCTGACAATCATCGCAAATGTGCGATTCTCCAGCGCGGAAAACCAGCTGCTTTGCAGCACCGTCACGTTGCGGACCCCGAGACGTTCCACGTTACGCTGCGCCAGCGCCACCGCGTCGGGCATGACATCCACCGCCGTCACCGTACAGTCGGGCCGCTCGGTGGCGAGCGCCAGCGCGATAGCACCTGTTCCCGTCCCGAGATCGAGAATACTGCAGGCCGCCGCCGGTAAACGCGCCAGCGCCTGCTCCACCAGACATTCGGTGTCCGGACGCGGGATCAGCGTCGCCGCCGAGACGAACAGGGGTAACGACCAGAACTCACGTTCACCGACCAGATGCGCCACCGGCTCGCCGGTTTTACGACGGGCAAGCAGCGCGGCGAGCTGCGCTTCCTGCTCCGCGGTCAGTTCGGTTTCGCCAAAAGCCAGCAGATACGTGCGGGCTTTACCCGTCACATGCTCAAGCAAAATTTCGGCATCGCGTTTCGGGCTTTCGCTTTCGGAAAGCTCACCTGCCGCCTCACGTAACCAGCGCTGAAAATCCATTATTCCTGCTCGGACAGCGCCGCCAGCTGGTCGGCCTGGTATTCCTGCACGATAGGCTCAATCAGCATGTCCAGCTTCCCTTCCATCACCTCGTCCAGACGGTATAGCGTCAGGTTGATGCGGTGGTCGGTTACACGGCCCTGCGGGAAGTTGTAGGTGCGGTTACGGTCGCTGCGATCGCCGCTCCCCAGCAGGTTACGACGCGTAGACGCTTCCGCCTGCTGGCGTTTCGCCATTTCGGCCGCGTGGATACGCGCGCCCAGCACGGACAGCGCTTTGGCTTTGTTTTTGTGCTGTGAACGCTCGTCCTGACATTCGACGACAATGCCGGTTGGCAGGTGGGTAATACGGATGGCGGAGTCGGTGGTGTTAACGTGCTGACCACCCGCGCCAGAGGAGCGGAAAGTATCAATACGCAGGTCCGCCGGATTGATGTCCGGCAGTTCCGCTTCCGGCAGCTCCGGCATCACCGCCACCGTACAGGCGGAGGTGTGAATACGGCCCTGGGATTCGGTGGCCGGTACGCGCTGCACGCGGTGACCGCCGGATTCAAACTTGAGACGACCGTACACGCCGTCGCCGCTAATCTTGGCGATAACCTCTTTGTAGCCACCATGTTCGCCTTCGTTGGCGCTCATGATCTCCACGCGCCAGCGACGCGACTCGGCGTAGCGGCTGTACATGCGGAACAGATCCCCGGCAAACAGTGCCGCTTCGTCACCGCCGGTCCCGGCGCGGACTTCCACGAACGCGTTACGCTCGTCGTCCGGATCTTTTGGCAGCAGAAGCACCTGAAGCTGCTGCTCCATCTCTTCAGAACGCGCTTTCGCATCCTGCAACTCTTCCTGCGCCATGTCGCGCATTTCAGGATCGTCGAGCATCATCTGCGCGGTTTCGATATCTTCCTGAACCTGTCGCCAGTCGGTAAAGCATTTAGAAACATCACTTAACTGCGCGTATTCACGTGAGAGCGCGCGAAAACGCTCCTGGTCCGCAATGGTCCCGGCATCGCCGAGCAGCGCCTGGACTTCTTCATGGCGCTCGTGCAGAGCTTCCAGTTTAGCGACGATAGAAGGCTTCATAGGCGTAAGTGCACCTTGTCTTAGAAAATGGGTATAGGGCGCTATTCCAGCCCGAGGCTGTTGCGCAGAATAGTCAGGCGTTCATCATCCCCGTCACGGGCAGCCTGCTGAAGAGATTTGGTTGGCGCATGGATCAGGCGGTTGGTCAGTTTCCACGCCAGATCCTGCATAATTGCATGTGCGTCGCCGCCCTGCTCCAGGGCCGCTAACGCTTTGGCTGTCAGGTCATCCCGCACCTGCTCCGCCTGTCCGCGATACTCGCGGATGGTCTCGCTGACGCTTTGCGCGCGCAGCCAGGCCATAAACTCACTGGTTTCCTGCTCAACAATGGTTTCCGCCTGCACCGCCGCCGCTTTACGCTGGGCGAGGTTGTGCGAAATGATGCTTTGCAGGTCATCCACGCTGTAGAGGTAGGCGTTAGGCAGCTTGCCCACTTCCGGCTCAACATCGCGCGGGACGGCAATATCCACCAGCAGCATCGGCTGATTACGACGGGACTTCAGCGCACGCTCCACCATCCCTTTTCCGATAATCGGCAGCGGGCTGGCGGTCGAGCTGATAATAATGTCCGCCTCTTTCAGACGTTCATCGATGTCGCTCAGGGCAACCACCTCTGCGCCCACTTCATCCGCCAGCACCTGCGCGCGTTCGCGGGTGCGGTTAGCGATAATCATCTTTTTCACTTTATGCTCGCGCAGATGGCGCGCCACAAGTTCGATGGTTTCGCCCGCGCCCACCAGCATCACGGTGACGGTGGAGAGGGATTCAAAGATTTGGCGCGCAAGGGTGCAGGCCGCGAAAGCAACGGAAACCGCACTGGCACCAATGTCGGTTTCGGTTCGCACACGCTTCGCCACGGAGAACGACTTCTGGAACATGCGCTCCAGCTCGCTGGCCTTCAGATGCCCTTTTTGCGAATCCGCAAACGCTTTTTTCACCTGCCCCAGGATCTGCGGTTCGCCGAGCACCAGCGAATCCAGCCCGCTGGCGACGCGCATCAGATGGCTGACCGCATCGTTGTCCTGATGCCAGTACAGACTATTTCGCAGTTCGTCTTCGTTGAGATTGTGGTAATCGCATAGCCAGCGGATAAGCGCTTCATGCAGGTTGTCCTGCTCTTCCACGCTTAAATAGAGCTCGGTACGGTTGCACGTCGAGAGCACCACGCCACCCTGCACCATCGGCTGTGCAAGCAGGCTGTCCAGCGCAAGGTCGAGCGTATCTGGCGAAAACGTTACGCGTTCTCGCAGCGAAACCGGGGCTGTTTTGTGGTTGATGCCGAGTGCTAATAGGGTCATGTTGAGCGGGAGTAGTACCAGCGTTAATAAGGTTAGCAGAACGCATCATACAGGATGCGCGAGATCAATAAAAGAGACAGCCCCCTTTCGGAGTAATAGCTTATACCCGTCATACTTCAATCTGCATGCGCGTTGGCTGCGCTCGTTCACCCCAATCACATAGTTATCTATGCTCATGGGGATTCACTCTCTTGCCGCCTTCATGCAGCTTGAATTATTTAGGGTAGATACAACGCTTTGAGATAATTTGAACGTAGACGGTAGCCCCCTTCGACGCTAGCATTAACAGTTATAACTGCAACGTATCTCAAGGATTTGTCCTCATTATGACCCGACTGATTCGCCTGCTGCCGCTGGCAGCACTGGTTCTGACCGCGTGTACCGTCACCCAGCCAAAAGGCCCGGGCAAAAGCCCTGATTCACCGCAGTGGCGTCAGCACCAGCAGGACGTCCGTAATTTGAACCAGTATCAGACCCGCGGCGCTTTCGCTTATCTCTCTGACGAACAAAAAGTTTATGCCCGCTTCTTCTGGCAGCAGACGGGTCAGGACCACTATCGCCTGCTGCTGCTGAACCCGCTGGGCAGCACCGAGCTGGAGCTTATCGCGAAACCGGGTGAAGCGCAGATCACCGATAACAAAGGCCAGCACTACACCGCGACCGATGCCGAAGAGATGATTGGCAAGCTGACCGGGATGCCTATCCCGCTCAACAGCCTGCGCCAGTGGATCCTCGGCCTGCCGGGTGACGCCACCGACTACACCCTGGACGATCAGTATCGTCTGAGCCAGGTGAACTACACCCAAAATGGCAAAACCTGGAAAGTGGTGTACAGCGCCTATGACAGTAAGAGTAAACCGTCGCTGCCATCGAATATGGAGCTGACCCAGGGCAGCCAGCGTATCAAGCTGAAAATGGACAACTGGATCGTTAAATGATGACCCAATGGCCCTCTCCGGCAAAGCTGAACCTGTTCTTATACATCACCGGCCAGCGCGCTGACGGTTATCACACCCTGCAGACGCTGTTTCAGTTTATTGACTATGGCGACACGATCTCCATTGAACTGCGCCAGGACGGGCAGATTTGCCTTCTGACGCCGGTCGATGGCGTGGCGCATGAGGACAACCTGATCGTGCGCGCCGCGCGTCTGCTGATGAAAGCCGCAGAGGAATCGGGCCGCCTGCCTGCGGGAAGCGGTGCGGATATTCGTATTGAGAAACGTCTGCCGATGGGCGGCGGTCTGGGCGGCGGCTCATCTAACGCCGCGACCGTGCTGGTTGCGCTGAACCACCTCTGGGGCTGCGGGCTGTCGAAGGACGAACTGGCAGCCCTGGGCTTGACGCTGGGGGCGGATGTCCCGGTGTTTGTTCGCGGTCATGCGGCCTTTGCCGAGGGCGTGGGTGAGATCCTCTCCCCGGCTGAACCGCCGGAGAAATGGTATCTGGTTGCTCACCCTGGCGTGAGCATTCCGACTCCGGTCATCTTTAAAGATCCTGACCTGAAAAGGAATACCCCGGTTCGGTCAATAGAAACGTTATTAAATTGTGAATTCAGCAACGATTGCGAGGATATCGCAAGAAAACGTTTTCGCGAGGTTGATGCGGTGCTTTCCTGGCTGTTAGAATACGCGCCGTCGCGCCTGACTGGTACAGGGGCCTGTGTCTTTGCTGAATTTGACACCGAATCCGCCGCTCGTCAGGTGCTTGAGCAAGCGCCGGTTTGGCTGCATGGTTTTGTAGCGCGTGGGATGAACATTTCCCCCCTACAGCAGGCCATTCTGGCGCAGACTGAGTTTCGGTGACAACGTCACCCTGTTCCAGACGTTGCATCGCGCTCTTTAATACACCGCCTGGATAGCCTTTGCCTGGCCCGCACAGTTTACGGCGAACGCTATCCACCACTGGACGCATGCCTGAGGTTCTTCTCGTGCCTGATATGAAGCTTTTTGCTGGTAACGCCACCCCGGAACTAGCACAACGTATTGCCAACCGCCTGTACACTTCCCTCGGCGACGCCGCCGTAGGTCGCTTTAGCGACGGCGAAGTCAGCGTACAAATCAACGAAAATGTACGCGGTGGTGATATTTTCATCATCCAGTCCACCTGTGCTCCAACGAACGACAACCTGATGGAACTGGTTGTTATGGTCGACGCCCTGCGTCGCGCTTCCGCAGGCCGTATCACTGCTGTAATCCCTTACTTCGGTTATGCCCGCCAGGACCGTCGCGTCCGTTCCGCGCGTGTGCCAATTACCGCTAAAGTTGTCGCTGACTTCCTGTCCAGCGTCGGCGTTGACCGCGTACTGACCGTTGACCTGCACGCAGAGCAGATCCAGGGCTTCTTCGACGTCCCGGTTGATAACGTATTCGGCAGCCCAATTCTGCTGGAAGACATGCTGCAGCTGAACCTGGATAACCCAATCGTGGTTTCTCCGGATATCGGCGGCGTGGTACGTGCCCGTGCTATCGCTAAGCTGCTGAACGATACCGACATGGCGATCATCGACAAACGTCGTCCGCGCGCTAACGTTTCTCAGGTGATGCACATCATCGGTGACGTGGCTGGCCGCGACTGCGTGCTGGTCGACGACATGATCGATACCGGCGGTACGCTGTGTAAAGCGGCTGAAGCGCTGAAAGAGCGTGGTGCTAAGCGCGTATTCGCCTACGCGACCCACCCGATCTTCTCCGGCAATGCCGTAAACAACCTGCGCAACTCCGTTATTGACGAAGTTGTGGTATGCGATACCATCCCACTGAGCGACGAGATCAAGGCACTGCCAAACGTGCGTACCCTGACCCTGTCCGGGATGCTGGCCGAAGCGATTCGTCGTATCAGCAACGAAGAATCTATCTCAGCAATGTTCGAACACTAATCGAACACGGCCGAAAAACCCGCTGCGGCGGGTTTTTTTGTCTCTGAGTTTTATTTGTATGATTAATGCCTCCTTCACCTGCCATTCACATGACAGATGATGCGCATACGGATGATAGATAATTGTGAAAAACGTAACCTCCTCACATGTTCTGCCCTTTCGCGCCCTCATCGACGCCTGCTGGAAAGAGAAGTACACCTCCTCACGCTTTGTGCGTGACCTGATTGCCGGGATCACCGTAGGCATTATTGCCATCCCGCTGGCGATGGCGCTGGCGATTGGCAGCGGCGTTGCCCCGCAGTACGGTCTGTACACCTCGGCCGTTGCCGGGATAGTCATTGCCCTGACGGGCGGCTCGCGCTTCAGCGTCTCCGGCCCGACCGCCGCCTTTGTGGTGATCCTCTACCCCGTTTCGCAACAGTTTGGTCTGGCAGGCCTGCTGGTCGCCACCCTGATGTCCGGGGTCTTTTTAATTCTGTTTGGCCTGGCCCGTTTTGGGCGGCTGATCGAGTACATCCCCCTTTCCGTGACGCTGGGGTTCACCTCGGGGATTGGTATCACCATCGGAACCATGCAGATTAAGGATTTCCTCGGCCTGCAGATGCCCCACGTACCGGAACACTACCTGCAAAAAGTAGGCGCCCTGTTTATGGCGCTGCCGAGCGCCAACCTGGGCGACGCCGCCATCGGGATTGTGACGCTGGGTACGCTGATCGTCTGGCCCCGTCTGGGGATCCGTCTGCCGGGCCACCTGCCCGCGCTGCTGCTGGGCTGCGCGGTGATGGCTATCGTCAATATGTTCGGTGGTCACGTCGCGACTATCGGCTCGCAGTTCCACTATGTTCTGGCGGACG